>JAJFMI010000100.1 GCA_021772235.1 Chlamydiota bacterium | reverse complement strand
GCTTTTGCTGCCACTTCGGTGCGTCCCGATTTAATGACGACGATCGGTTTTGTAAGCGCAACTCGCCTTGCGGCTGCGAGAAAGGAGCGCGGATCGCCAATCGATTCCATATAAATTAATATACTTTTCGTGTGGCGATCGTTGCCCAAATAGTTGATCAGGTCTCCCCATTGCACATCGGCCATGGAGCCAATTGATACGAAGGAGCTAAATCCGATTTTTTCCTTTAAACTCCAATCGAGCACAGCTGTACACATGGCTCCAGATTGGCTAATGAAGGCGACGTTCCCTGGAAAGGCCATATCGGCGGCAAATGTAGCGTTGAGTCCTAAGATGGGATTCATGACGCCTAAGCAATTGGGGCCAATAATGCGCATGCCTGATTTTCTTGCGATTGTAAGAACTTCTTGCTCGAGTTTTTCTCCTGGAGGTCCGAGTTCTTTAAAGCCGGCTGAGATAATAATTGCTGCGGGAATTCCTTTATCGGCGCACTGCTGGATGAGAGCGGGCACGGTTTTTGCGGGTGTGATGATCACAACTAGATCTATATCGCCATCAACTTCAGTGACGCTTTTATGGCATTTTACCCCGAGGACTTCATCGCGCTTCGGATTGATGGGCAGGATTTCCCCGCCGAAGTCGGTATTTTTGAGGTTTTGCATGAGTGTACGACCGACGCTACCCTCTTTTTCTGTAGCACCGATGACGGCAACTCGTTTAGGGTGAAAAATATAGTCAAGCGGCTGGTGGGGCGCTTCTAGATAGTTTTGTGAAGGATCGGTTCCTGACTCTAATGGATCGTACATACTAGTATTATTAGTACTATTTTATTTAATTATCAAGTTGTTTCAGTAATTAAGTTATATTAATTATTTATTTCGCTGGTTTTGCGCGCTTAATTGCAAGGTTTGTGTTAAGAGGCTGCTTCTTCGGTTGTAGTGTTGAAAATATTCGCAAGAGATTTTCTAAGAAGAAGTCCATCAGGTACTGAGGAAATATGTCTTCTCATCTCATTAAGAAGTCGATTTGCCTCATCTGAAGAAACGTCATGTTTTTCAAGTTCTGCACGGAATAATTCTGCTATTATTTCTGCTCTGCCAATGTTGGTCGCTTCTTTTAGTATTGTATAATAAGCATAAATTAACCCTAAGGCTTCAACGGACCACTCTATTGAGTGACCGCCAATAGTAGGAAGAATTCCAGCACCAAAATCTTCAAATGCTTGCTCGGCAGCCCAGTAGATGCCTAAGGCATAGTTGGGAAGGTGGACACCTAAAAGAAATGCCCCGCCTATAACAGCAGTCTTATAGAGAGCTCTTGTCCAAAATCCGGAATTTTTTTCTAATGCTCCCCATCCTTTTCTGAACTGTTTAAAGAACGAAAGGCGAGCTTCTTCTTCAGCAAAATTTTTGATAAATTCTTTTAAATTGTGATCAATAGAGATGTTTGAGTTGTCAGGCTGTAAAGGCTCTACGGGTTTTTGTAACCCTGAAATTTGAATGAGTCTTGTTGTATTTGCATTACTTGAAATGAAGGCGCAGTAAATTTCATACAACTCCTTTTGCTCTTCGGGAGAAATCTCTTCTTTATTGAGGTAAGAATGAAAAATTTCGTGTGTTTTTGATTGACGTCCCAATAATGAAACTTCGTGCGGGACAGTCCATATAAATTCAAATAAGAAAAAAGACAAAAGCGTCCATTCTGAAAAGTGGCCGATAATTGGGGCTTTTGAATCTTCTTGATACTCGCCAATACCATCCTGGAGCGCCATACACCCAAAGCTATAAGATCCAACGCAAAGTAATAATGTGGAAAAGGCCATTGTTTTGAGGGCGAGGATTTTAATTCGGGCATTAGTTTTAGAGATTTCGGACATGCCTTCTTTATAACATCGCCAGTTAGAGAGGTTGTCGATTTCGGGATAGAGAGATTTTTCAGATGGGCTCATAAAAGCAATCCTTAAAAAAGTTTGAATCGGTTTATTAGTCTACCAAAATTTGGAGTTACATGTTTTGTTTTTCTTATTTTAAGGTGAGCTGAACGAGTGTTTCTACGTGAGATGTTTGGGGAAAGAGGTCGAAGGGTTGGACGTAGTCAATATCAAAAGTTGAATGTAGTTGTGAAAGGTCGCGCGCAAGCGTTGCTGGATCGCAGGAAATATAGATGAGTGTTTGCGGAGGATTTTGAAGGAGTTCTTGAAGAATTTTTGGATCTAAACCATCACGAGGGGGATTGAGAAAAACGGTATCAAAGGTGCCGAGGGAGGCAATTTTGTTTTCTACGAGGTCGCAATAGAAGGCGGCATTTGTAATGTTATTCAGTTCGGCATTTTTGCGCGCATTTTGGATTGCTGTGCGGCCGGACTCTACGCCGATGACTTCTTGGGATTTTTGTGCCGCAAGCAGTGTGAGGGTGCCAACGCCGCAGTACGCATCGAGAACGCGGGATTTTGAGGTGAGGTTTGCGAGCTGGAGGGCTTTTTCATAAAGTTGAGATGCTTGCCGAGGATTGATTTGGAAAAAATCGTGGGGACTAATTTGGAAGGTGAGGCCTAGGAGTTTTTCTGTGATGTGTGTTTTATTGGGTTTGCCATTGCATATGAGGAGGGTTTCTTTTGTTGTTGATGAGGTGCGGATAGTTGCTTCTCGGCAGTTTTTTACTTGCGCAAGTTCTGCGTCACCAGCTTGGTTATGGATATAGCATTTGGAGATGGGAACAGTTGTGTGTGTTTGACGTTTGTAAAAACCACCGTTGTGCAATTGGATTTTGTGACGGTAATAGAGCTGATCGGGTGAGGCGATTGTGGGTTGGACGGGGGTGTTAATTTTTGCGATACGTTGTAAGGTGTTTTGCAGGCGGGATGTTTTCCATTTAAGTTGTGCAGGATAGGCCAGATGCATGATTTGGCAGCCACCGCAAGTGCCGAAAAGAGGGCAAATGGGTTCTACTCTGTGGGAAGAGGGCTCTAGGATCGTGCTTAAACGCGCTTTTGAGAAGCGTTTTTTTGATTGGATAATTTCAGCTTCGACTGTTTCTCCAGGAAGGGCTCCGTCTATAAAGATGGCTTTGCCATCTTGACGGGCGACGCCCTCACCTGAAGAGGTCAGATCGACAATTTTAAGAGGCGATTTCGACAAGTTTGATCTCAAATGTAAGATCACGACCTGCTAGGGGGTGATTCGCATCAAGTGTGACTTTATCTTCTGCTACACCTGTTACTGTGACAAGTGCTTGAAAACCTTCGTCTGATTTTACTTCTAATTGCTGGCCAATTTCTGGTGCAATATGAGGAGGAAACTGTGAACGCTCAACTTCTGTGATCAGCTGCTCTTGGCGTGGGCCGTAAGCTTCTTTTGC
>JAJFMI010000099.1 GCA_021772235.1 Chlamydiota bacterium | reverse complement strand
GTTAGCATGTTAGGGGAAATCTTTACGCAATCTTAAACTTCAAAAAAATATAATAAAAAATTTAATACAACAACTTTTATCCGATTTTGGTCGTTATTTTTTATTGAAATTAAATAGGATAAAGATTAATATATTAACAACTGGTAAATAATGTTAGAGAAAAATATGAAAATAGATGAGTTTTGCTCAGCTGCTGTTAACTGCTTGGTGTATTTTGATAAGCAAGTTGACAAAGTATACACTGGTATAAAGAAATATGTTGAAGATTATCCTAGAGTGAAATCGGGAATAGCTGGTGCTGTTATCGGAAGTGCTGGTTCTGCGATCATAATGACGCTCTATTTTCGGTATGTATTAGGAAATCAGCACTCTCAGGTAATGAAAAGGCTTGATTCCCTGGAAAAAACGCTTCAAAGACCTCTTTTACTAAGGCAGATTGGATTACCAGGGTAGGGTAATGGTCAATTTTTGGCCGATAAAAATGCGGTCGTCCTTAAGTTTGTTCTGGTCCATAATTTCAGGTGCGGTCGTGCCGAACCGGCGGGCGATGCGCTCAAGTGTATCGTTTTCTTGTACTTCATAAACGACGGCTTTTGTTCCGGTCGTTTTAGGCAAGCCGCTTAAGGCGATATTGCTTAGTTCTTTGATATTCGCTTTAATTTTACTCACTTCTGCAAGAGAGCGTTCGAGTTCTGCGATTTTTTCTTTGTACTGTGTAAGGGCGCTAGTTGTTTCGTTTGCGTGGAGAGTAAGCTGTCGAATATCTGTGATCGCTTCGCCTTGTTTTTTTATTTGAGAAGAGAGCTGCTTTTCAAGGGTGCTTAGGTCTGTAGAGAGTTGCTCGATTTCCAGTTTTTGCGGTTCGAGTTGGTTCTGGCGGACAATAGAAAATTGGTTTTCTTGGTTGGCAATTTTGCCTTCAAGAATGTGCTGTTTCATTTCAGAAGAATTGAGCTCAGTGCGAAGTTCTTCGATGTCACTTCTCAATTTTGTGAGGGTCAGTTCCAGTTGGTGCTTCTCTTCTTTAGGGGAAGAGTTTAGTGCTGCGCACGAAGGGAGAGCGAGCAAGATGATTGGGAGGAGGCGGATGAGTTTCTTTTTCATTTATTCTTTACCAGGGTAGGTTTTTCGTAGATTTTAAATTCGCAGCGGCGGTTTTTTGCCCAAGTGACACGATCGTGTCCAGGTATAGCCGGTTTTTCTTTTCCAAGTGATACAGTGTAAACACGATTTTGTGGCACACCTGCTTTGATTAACTGGGTGCGTACAAAATTAGCGCGACGGGTGCCTAAAGCGAGATTATAGCTTTCAGAGGCGCGTTCGTCACAATGGCCTTCTACAAATACGTAGAGGTTGGGTTGCGCCTTGACTTTGCGGGCGACGTTACGCAGCGTGCCGTAATATTCATCTCGGGTCAGTACGTGATCATCTGTGTTAAAATAGACGGTGCGGAAAAGGGCAGCCATGTCGCCTGTTGGTTTTGCAAATCCATGGTGACCTGGAACTTTTCCAGATGATAGGGGTAAATCTGCAGGTTGTGTATAGGCAAAATTACCAGCTTGTGTGCGTAGATCTTCATCGCGGAGCGGGATGAACTCTTCTTCACGTCCATAAAACTCATCTTCACTATGGACGAGTTTTGAGTCATTTTTTTGACGGCTAAAGAAGTTTTTTGCTTTGTCGAGATAATGGGAGGTGGTGGTCTGCTCGTCCCAAACGGAGTCGTTACCTCCTCGGTTACAGCTTGCTAGAAGAAGTAGGGATGTTAAAAGAATCTTTTTCATATTTTACTCACGCTTCCCATGTTGGGTAGTGTTTTTTTCCTGCCCCTTCCGTAATCTGGACCGGGGTCGGATCGTTTATATTAATCAGGAAAAGCTCTGCTATCTCCCTTCCGGATCGCGATCCGGTTGTATTATAGATAATATGTAGAGAGTTGGGCGCAAAGCAAGGATTTTCTTTGTGTTTATCACCTTTTGTCAGAACTTTTTCTTCTTTTGTCTGCAAATCGAATAAACAGATCTGTCGCACTCCATCTACTTTAGCGGAATAGGCGATTAGTTTTCCATCGGGACTAAAACTTGGTCCTGTATTTTCGCGGTATTTTTGCGTGATGCGTTTTGCCTCGGGGCGTCGTCCAGCTGTAATTGTGGAAAGATCTATAAGATAAATTTTAGGCGTGCTCTCTTTATCGGAGACAAAGGCGATTTTTGATCCATCCGGGCTAAAACTAGAGGAGGCTTGGACGGCTCCTGAGAGGGAGTAAATTTGAAGGGGTTTGCCAATTGCGCCACGTCCCGGTTCAAAAAGTTGCAAAAAGAGGTCAGCATGGCCGCTTGCATCGGAGATAAAGGCCACCATGTTGGCTGTTTGAGAAAATGTTGGAAGAAGTTGGTTTCCCCGAAGTGAGATGGCTGCTTTGGGAGAAAATTGTGATAATGGTGTGGAATAAATTTTTGGAGGGCCAGATTTGTAGCTTACGTAAAGTAGTTGTTCTGGGTTTGTCTTATCGCTTGGCAAGTAAGTGGGGGTGATGGCGTAATTATTATCACGTGTAATTTGGCGCAGGTTGGCGCCGTCGCTATCGCATTCCCAAATTTCAGAGATGTAGCCATCGTGACTGGGGATTTTTTTTGCAAAAAAGATCCGTTTGCTTGCGATCCCGCTCTCTCCAAACAGCTGTTTGTGAATTTCGTCTGCAAGCATGTGCATGGTGCGCCGATCTCGCTCCAGCTTTCCAGTTAAATAGAGGTTTTTTGCTGTCTTACGCAGGTGGCCGGGGCGATCAAATAATGAGGCTGTGAGATTGTTATCGACAACTTCAATTTTTAGTACAGCGCCTTCACTTCCTGGTACAAGGCGTGTTTTTCCTCCGACTGCAAAATCATTTACGATAATGGAGTGCAACGATGTGAGGTAATTTTCTGTAAGGCTTGAGGTTTTATGTGCGATTTTTTCTACATGAAGCGGTTTTAGGTGCGAGTGTGTGCTCAGCTCAACTACGAGATTTTCTGAAAAAAGAGCGAAAAGCGGCAGCAAAAATAGAAAAAGTCTCATGAGGTATTCCGGTTTGTGAAAGTAATGATATAGGATTCCTCTCTTTTTTCAAAGGAGGGAAGTGTGAAATGAGAAAGTTTTTCTTCTATGTATTTGAGGTTGACGACACTTTCTACAACAAGAAATTCGATGATTGAAATTTTCCCCTGTTCATCTACCGCCAACCGCACTTGTACTTTTCCCATCTCTGGAAGAATAAGCTCTCTTTGTAATGTTGCAATGAGTATTTCTTTTAGGTTGGGAGTAGCTTTGATTATTTCGATCTGCTTTGGAGTTGTGAGAGGTTTTGTGGGCGCTTCGAGTTTTGCTAAACTTTTTTCCAGATTTTCAAGGATCTGCTTGGTCTTATTTTCTTGGGGTTTTGGCTGTGGAGCAACTTTTTGCGCGACAGGTTTTGGTTTAGGTGTGGGTTTTGGCTTTGCTTTAGGTGTCGGTTTTGGAGTTGTTTTCTTCGCAAGTTTTTTTTGTTGTGGTTTAGGTTTAGGTGGCGGTGGAGGCGGCTGCAATTCCACGGTTTGTACTAGTAATATTTCAGGCTCAATTTTTTTGTGCGGGCGGTAACTAAGCAGCATAAGGAGTAGTAAGAAGAGGTGAAAGCTGGCGGTGGAGATGAGGATTTTCTTCATGTTTTTTTCAATACAACTTCCATTTCTTGGTAGCCACTTGCTTCAACGGCGTTTTTCACTTCTTGGTAAATACCAAAATGTGCTTTGCGATCTTGAAAAAGATGCGGTTTGGCATTGGGATGCTGGTCATGTAGTTCATGAACAAGGCGTTTGAGTTCGGGTAATTTAACGCGTCTGTCGTTTAGTGTAATTTCATCGCGCGCATTGACCATAATTTTTACTGGCATTTTCTCATGGCCTGTAATCGTTGTTGTCGTAATGCCTGATCCGGGGAGTTCGATTTTATCGATATCGAGCATCGGTGCCACAAGTATGAAGACGATCAAGATCACAAAAACCACGTCGATGAGGGGCGTGAGATTAATCAGGTTTTCTTCAAGTACGCTTTCTGAATTACGGGGTCTATTGCGACGAAACATTATTCCACCTTGCGGTATTGCAATTCTACGGTTCCAATGAGTTCGGCGCTAAAGTCTTCCATTTCGCCGTGCAATTCGCGGATACGATTTTTTAGGTAGTTGTAGCCGATGAGGGCCGGGATTGCGATCACAAGGCCTAAAACGGTGGTCGCTAGAGCTGTTGAGAGGCCACCCATAATGAGTTGTGAGGAGCCAAGGCTTGAGCCCTGCTGCAGACCTGCAAAAGTCAATAAAATGCCCCAGACAGTCCCTAAAAGCCCTAAAAAGGGGGCCACAGTGACGACTGTCGATAGGATAAAGAGATTTTTTTCCAAACTTTTTGTTTGGCTAGCCAGAGAGTTATGCACAGAACCTTCAATGAGCTCCATATCGGAGCGTGAAAGATAGACAGGCGCGTCGCTTCCCTGTTTAAAATAGTGGTTTTTTTCCAAAACTTCCTTTGTCTTTCCCTTCAAAGATCGAAATAGGGTGACAAATGGGGAGGCGAGCTCGTTTGGAATGCCAATATCGAGCAGGTGCTCTTTCTCTTTTAAGATTTTTTGGCGTGCGCCTTCTCTTCCTTTTTCCACCCGATTGAGTAGAAGCGTTTTGTGAATCAAGACCGCCCAGCTCAAAATCGAGAGGCCAAAGAGGGAAAAAAAGATCAATTTGCCAAAGCCGTCGCTTTCGCGATAGGCGCTCATAATTAAATGGATTGAGTTCATGCTTGGCATTGTAGTCGGAATAAGGGATAATGTTCCATATGCTTTTTGATACACACGCCCACTTGACTTGGGGAGAGACTTACGACGCTCTCCCAGAAATACTCAAACGCGCCCGCGCAGCGGATGTGCAAAAAATTGTGAATATCTGCACGGATGAAGAGACGCTTGAGCGCGGCTTAAAGATGCGCGAAGATTGGATTTTTCATGCGGGCGCCACCACGCCTCACGATGTGAATGAGCTGGGCGAAAAAGATTTTCCGCACTTTGAAAAAGCAGCCAAGGAAGGCAAACTGATTGCGATTGGTGAAACGGGCCTCGATTATTATTACGAGCA
>JAJFMI010000098.1 GCA_021772235.1 Chlamydiota bacterium | reverse complement strand
GGAAAAATGCCAGGTTTGCAGCCAGGCGAATCGGTTACGTGCAAAGGAATTTGGAAGCACCATCCCAGTTTTGGTCGGCAATTTGAGGTGCAGAGTTTTGCTACGGAACAGCCGTCCGATCTGGTAGGCATTCAAAGATATCTAGAGTCGGGCCTAATTAAGGGAATTGGACCGGTCTATGCCAAGCGCATTGTAAAAGAGTTTGGTACGGATACGCTGCGCATCATTGAGCAAGAGCCAGAAATGCTTTTGGAAGTGGAAGGCATGGGCCGCAAACGTCTCGATATGATTGTCCAGTGCTGGGGCGAGCAGGCCGCGATTCGCGATTTGATTATCTTTTTGCGTGGGCATGGTGTGGCCCCTTCTTTAGCGCAAAAAATTTATAAGCGCTACGGTGACAATAGCATTGAGGTCATTAAGGAAAATCCCTACCAGCTTGCTAAAAGTATTTTTGGTGTAGGTTTTAAGACGGCCGATGATGTGGCACAAAAAATTGGAATTGCTAAGGATGCGCCGGTACGTGTGCAGGCGGCGATTGAACATCTGCTCTGGGAACTTTCAAATCAAGGTCACTCCTGTTATCCCAAAGAAAAATTACTAGAATTTGTTCAAGAAGCCCTGGGAATTGATTTGGATCAAATTATCCCCGAGATGGAAAATTTGGAGTCAGAGGGGCGGCTTGTGCGCTATCCTTTGGGCCCTGATAATAAGGTATACATCTGGGTAAAGCCTCTCTATTTAGCCGAGGTGGGGATTGCAAGAGAGTTGAAACGTATTCAGCTTTCCGAGAGTGCGATTCGCAGAGCTGATGGAGAGCGCGCTTTAGTTTGGGTAGAGGAGCAACTGAAAATTAAACTTGCTCCAGAACAGAAAACTGCGGTTTTACAGGCGCTAGATGAAAAGGTGCAGATCATTACGGGCGGTCCTGGTACCGGTAAGAGTACGATCACCCATGCAATTTTACGTATTTTAGAAAAAATTTCAGGAAAGATTTACTTAGCGGCTCCGACGGGGCGTGCTGCAAAACGTTTGAGCGAAATCACTCGCAGAAAGGCGCAGACGATTCATGCGCTTCTAGAAGTGGATTTTAGCGTGGGTGGCTTTAAACGGAATAAGGAAAATCCGCTGGAATGCGAATTGCTTATTGTGGATGAGGCGTCGATGATTGATACGCAGCTGATGTCCAGTCTTCTGCGCGCGATTCCAAATAAATCCAAGATCATTTTTATTGGCGATGTCGATCAGCTACCAAGTGTTGGTCCAGGCAATGTATTGCGCGATTTGATCGATTCAGAAAAGATTCCTGTAACAGTGCTACGAAAGATTTTTCGCCAAGCGCAAGGCTCCAAAATTGTCACCAATGCCCACCGCATCAATCGCGGTATTTTCCCCGATTTAGAAGCGGAACAAAAAAGCGACTTTTACTTTCTTCCTATTGAGGAACCGGAAGCGATTTTAGAAAAGGTAATGAATCTGGTTAGTAAAGATATTCCTGAAGAGTTTGGCTTCGATCCGATTCGTGATGTTCAGGTTCTTGCCCCGATGAAAAAAGGCCCGATTGGCATTGAGAATTTGAATCACCACTTGCAGCAAAAACTCAATCCAGGAAAACCTGCTCTTGTAAGAATGGGAAGGTCATTTCGTCCGATGGATAAAGTGATGCAGATTCGCAATAACTACACCAAATTTGTCTACAATGGTGATGTCGGCACGATTGAAGAGATCAATCAAGATGAGCAGGTATTAACTGTCGATTTTGAGGGAAAAATTGTCGACTACAGCTTTTCTGAGCTCAATGAGCTGGTGTTAGCTTACGCCTGTTCGATTCATAAGTATCAAGGGAGCGAGTGCCCCGCGATCGTAATTCCAATTCATACGAGCCATTTCAAGCTTTTGTATCGCAATTTGCTCTACACCGGCATTACGCGCGGAAAGAAGCTTGTCGTTTTAGTGGGAACAAAAAAAGCGGTTTCGATCGCTGTAAATACAGATGAGGTAAACAAACGCCACACAGGTTTACGAGAGCTTTTCTGCGAAAGTTAAGAGTTGCTCAGGTTCAACTTTTTGAAAGAGAATTTCCGACTGCGGCAGAACGTCATCTGTCGTCAACATTTTCATCAGTTTTGCGGCTGCTTCAGGTATGATTGGCGCGCTTGCTTCGCTTAAGGCGCGTAGACAAATCAAGCAGTTGTGCAGTGTGGTTTCCGTATCAGGAAAAGTTGCGGGATCTTTTGCGGTTGCCCAAGGCTTTTTCGCATCAAAATAGACATTCCCTAATGCAGCAAGTTCCATGATTTGTTGGCTCGCTTTGCGCAGGTGATAACCCTCGTAGCTAAAGGCAATTTCTGAAGAGTGTTTTTCTATATCAGCGAGGAATTTTAGGTCGATCTCTTCGAGTTTGTTTTGCGGAGGGATTTTGCCTTCACAGCGCTTATGCACAAAAACGAGTGTGCGATTGGCAAAGTTGCCAAACTTGCCGACAAGTTCGGCATTAACACGCATCTGAAAATCTTTGAGTGTAAACTCACTATCCTGTGTTTCAGGGGCGTTAGCAGCTAAACAATAGCGGAGTTGATCAGCTGTAAAATGCTGTAAAAACTCTTGCATATCGATGTACCACCCGCTCGATTTACTAAATTGTTTACCCTCTAAGTTGAGAAATTCATTAGCTGGAAGATCGCCGACAAGATTGTAGGGTTGATTTTGCCCCATGATCATAGCGGGGAAAAAGATCGCATGGAAGGGAATATTGTCTTTGCCCACAAAATTGACCAGAGTGGTCTTCTCATCGCACCAAAAGTCTTGCCACGACTTGCCTGTTTTTTTTGCCCACTCGCGCGCGATCGAAATGTAGCCAATGGGAGCATCAAACCAGACGTAAAAGACTTTATCCTCTGTTCCTTCGATGGGTAGTGGAACGCCCCAAGTGGAATCACGCGTAATCGCACGCTCACGCAACTCTTCGACATAACTTAAGGCAAAATTCTTGACGTTGGGCTTCCAGTTTTTTTCAGAGATAAAGTGGGAGAGCTTTTCGCGAAAATGGTCAAAGCGTAAAAACCAGTGTTTGGTCTCTTTTAGAATAAGCGGCGCGTTACTCATTTTGGATTTGGGATTTTTTAAATCCGTCGCCTCGAAATTGCCACCACATTTGGGGCACTCATCCCCTCTTGCCTCTTCAAACCCGCACTTTGGACAGGATCCGATCACATAACGATCCGCTAAAAAACGTTGCTCTTTTTCTGAATAGAGCTGCTCAGTGACTTTCTCTTCGATGTGGCCATTTTTTTGCAGATCAAGAAAAAACTCCTGCGTTGTCTGCACATGACCTTCCCAAGTTGTGCGCGAAAAGAGATCAAAAGAGATGCCCAATTTGGCAAAGAGGTCGCTGTTGATTTTATGGAAATGATCCACTTGCTCTTGCGGCGTGCGGCCAGCTAGCTCTGCAGCTAAGGTAATTGCTACACCGAATTCATCAGAGCCACTGAGGAAAAGTACTTCATCGCCACGCTGACGAGCAAAACGCGCAAAACAGTCCGCGGGCAAATAGCAGCCTGCAATATGCCCGAAATGTAGCGCGCCATTTGCATAAGGGAGAGCCGCAGTTATGAGAAATTTCTTACTCTTGGACACGTTCTCTTTCTGCAATTTCCTTGTTCAATGATTCTAGATTGTAACGTTCAGGGTTTTTTTTCATCTCCTCAAGCAAAATCCAAGGTGTTACTTCATCCCCTTTTTTAATTAGATGTTGCGCAATTTCGATCATAAAGTGCGTGAGTGTAAACAAATCGTAACTACCACTAAACAGCTTGGTAATTTCTTCATTGGTAACTGCTTTACCTACCATTTTATTCCCCTTTTTCTATAATTTTCTTAAATTCTTTAAATGCGGTATCCAGATCGTCATTGACGATTGTGTAGTCGTATTCGTCCGCTTTTTTTATTTCGTCCGCTGCCCACGAAAGCCGCTTCTCAATATCTGCAGCGTTTTCCGTTCCGCGGATAGTTAATCTATTTCGTAAAGTTTCAATATCGGGAGGCACAATAAAAATCCATACGCCTTCAACCTTATCTTTTAACTTTAGCGCACCTTGTGTATCTATGACGAGGAAAACATGCTTTCCCTGGCTTAATCGCTCTTCTACAAACGATTTTAAGGTGCCGTAGCGGTACTGGTAGACTTGCGCCTCTTCAATAAATTCACCAGCACTACTTTTCTTCTCAAACTCTTCTTCGGAAAGAAAGAAGTAATCGATGCCGTCAATTTCACTACCTCGTGCTGCGCGTGTCGTGCAAGAAATGCTGCGCACACAATCTGTGCGCTCGTTGCAGAGCATTTCAACAAGAGTGGTTTTGCCCGATCCTGCTGGTGCACTTACAATAAATAGCTTTCCTCTACTCGACATTTAGTACCTGCTCGCGCATCTTTTCCGCCGTGCCTTTCATTCCCAAAGCGATGGCGACAATTTCTCCGCTCGGTTTTTTGGCACACGTAGTGTTTAATTCGCGCATGATTTCCTGTAACAAAAACGTCAGCATTTTTCCTTGCGGTTCATTACTTTTCAGCAGTTTTTCCAGCTGCGTAAAGTGGGCGCTCAAACGCGAGAGCTCTTCGCTCACATCACGCTTCTCAGCAAGAAAAAACGCCTCTTGCAAAAGTCGCGATTCCTCACAATCAATCGCCAACTCTTTTAGCTTCTTTTCAATCTCAACCTGGATTTCTCCACGCACTTGCACTGCAAGTTTAGCTAATGTCTCCAGTTCACCTGCTAATTTTTTGTGATAGCCAAGCAACTCTTCTCGCAAAACCTCACCTTCGCGCTCGCGAAAAGCAATCAGCTCGTCTAGCGCCTTTTCCAAAGCACTCAATAGCGGCTCTTCCCAGCTTGGGTCAAATTCTTCCTGCCGATTCATCATGGTGAGCAGCTCAGAAAAAGAGAGAGCCTCAGCGTAGCCTAAATCCTTTGCCAAAGCTTCCATCTTTTCTTTCAAAATAACAAGATTTTCTTTAGGACGATCGCATAGGCGGACGCGCAGCTTAACAGAGCCTCGCTCAAGTCGTGCTTCTATTTTTTTGCGCAGAGCCATCTCAAAAGAGAAGAGCGCCTGAGGCGCATCAAAAAAAATATCGAGACGCTTCCCATTATAAGAGGCGATTTCAAAAAGAAATAGCTTAGCTGCCTTGGCAGATCCGAAGCCTGTCATGCTTTTCACTACCTACATTCTACTCTATTCGTGAGGCTAAGTCAAAACCTTTGAGGTGAGACTCTTAATAGGTTCAAAGGATTTTCTATGTATGGGACAAGGACCAATTTTTTGAATCGCCTCGCGGTGGATTTTAGTGCCATATCCCTTATGGCCTGCAAAACCATATCCCGGATAGAGTTTGTCCATTTCTACCATAATACGATCTCTTGTCACCTTTGCAATAATTGAGGCCGCTCCAATCAATTGCGACTTGCTATCCCCCTTTATTATCCCCTGAGAGGGAATGGATAATTTGGGAAAGTGCGGGCCATCAAACAGCAAAACTTCTGGACGAACAGTTAACGCTTCGACAGCTTTTGTAAAAGCCAAAAACGTCGCCTGTAAGATGTTTAACTGATCGATCTCTTCATGAGAAACAATTCCTACGCCGTAATCAATTTCTGGATGCGTTGTGAGAATGGAAAAAAGCTCTTCGCGCTTTTTTTCCGTGAGCTTTTTGCTATCATTGATTCCTGGAATAAGAAGACTTTCGGGAGCAAAAAGGGCGCAAGCAACAACAGGGCCCGCAAGTGGTCCTCTTCCCGCTTCATCAATTCCAATGATTGTCTTAAACCCTTGAGGATAGAACTGCTTTTCGATTTCGCCTTGCATAACTCTCCACTATAGCAAGATGAATAATTTATTTGGTTGGATCTTGTTGAGAAGTAGTTCCCACTCTTAATTAGCAGTGCTAAAGTGTGTACTTAGCTAATAAAGTAAGAACAAAAGATGCAGCCGACATCCCTAATATTTTACGCTGATCTTCTGTTTGCAAACATTTTGGTGTATTGAGACCGATACACACCCCCAAACCGTAAAGAGAAAGTCCGCGATATTTTTTTGTTCCATAAAAAGTAGATACAGCAAAGAATGGTGCTGCGATGCGCGTTACCCATATAAGTTTTATATTTCTATCAACAGACGAAGAAATTGCACTTCCAATTAGTATATCTGCTGTCAAAAATACAAGAGGCTTTGCAAGTAGATTTAACTGCATAACTTACTCAGCTGGTTTATCTTCGGCCTTTGGTGCGGGAGCGATTTCTCGGACAACTTTCTTGCCGCCGATCAT
>JAJFMI010000097.1 GCA_021772235.1 Chlamydiota bacterium | reverse complement strand
TCTGACTTATGTGGTTGATCGCTTCAAAAATCATAAGATTTTTGGACATATGTTGCTTGAAAAGTCTGAGCGTTCGGAGCTTGCAGCCTTAGCGGCTGATCTTCTATAATTATCATTGTGGAACGTTATCATAAATTATCGCCTCCTCAGGAGGCGATTTTGCTTAATAAGGGAACCGAACGGCCTGGCAGCGGAGAATTTGATGACTTCAAAGAGTCTGGCATTTTCACCTGCGCGCAATGCGATGCGCCCCTCTATCTTTCCAAAGACAAATTCTCCTCCGGATGCGGCTGGCCCAGTTTTGATGACGAAATCCCAGATAGCGTAAATCACTTTCCCGATCCTGATGGCTCGCGCACAGAAATTGTTTGCGCCCGCTGCAATGGCCATCTTGGCCATGTTTTTACGGGAGAAAATCTCACCGCTACCAACACCCGCCACTGCGTCAACTCTATTTCTCTTGCCTTTGAACCTGTTTTTACAAAAGAACGCTTCGAGCGCGCCCTTTTCGCCGGCGGCTGTTTTTGGGGCGTGGAGCATCTTTTTGTCAAAGAAAAAGGGGTAATCAAGGCGACATCCGGTTATTGCGGTGGCCGCGTTGTGAATCCTACTTATGAAGAGATTTGTAACGGAGGCACAGAACATGCTGAAGCTGTGGAAATTCTTTTTGACCCTAAGAAAACGGATTATGAAACGCTTGCGAAGTTCTTCTTTGAGATTCATGATCCCACGCAAGGTCCTCGTCAGGGTCCAGATATTGGCCGGCAATATCGTTCTGCGATTTTCTATCTTCTAGATGAGCAGAAGCAAATCGCAGAAAAACTTGCAGCTGAGTTAAAGGTAAAGGGCTTTGAAGTGACAACGGAAATTGTTCCGGCTAGCCATTTCTATAAAGCAGAAGAAGATCATCAACACTACTATGAAAAGACTGGAAAATCACCTTACTGTCATAGCCGTGTTAAAAGATTTGATCCAATTGTATAGATTAGTCTTATAAATTTTTCAGTCTAAAATAATCCAAGTTGCTACCCTCTTCCCTCTTTGAAGCGATCCTTTTCGTGATCTACTTAATTTGAATTCTCAGAAATATTTACAAAACGTTCCTTTCGAACTGAAATTAAGTATTTCATCGAAAATCCCTCGCTTCATAAGAGGAACTTGGTAGCAACTTGGGTTCGTTGATTATCAATAAATATTTTTAATGAAAATGTTGCTTTATTGCGCTGGCAAATGTATTTATCAATTGACAATTTACTTTGACCTTGTATTATTATTTGGTAAATAGAGGCTTGCTCATGTATAGATTGGAAAAATATTTTGAGATGCAAAATCCTTGCGTAGCCAATTGTGGCCATACGTATGAGGGAGAAGAGCTCGATAAATTAATTGAAAAGGCTAAGAAATGTACACTTTGTGGAGTGCGGCTTAATACCGCCATTCCAAATCTTGTTTTTAAGGAAGTAATAAGATTAGAAGAAAACGAAAGCCCAAATGGATACTCTGATGATCTTCATAAGTCGATTGAAGATATACGTAAGGATGTTAATTTTATTTTAGAAACTCAACACTATTTACATGCAACTCCAATTAACACACGCAGAAGCAAAAGAATACATTCCGAAAGGTTTTTAGAATTTAAAGATAATAATGGAATATTCACACCATATCCTGATCCTTTTTTGGATGATTGGCTAAGAAATAGAGATACAAAAAAAGAAAGGGAGCAAGACGAAACGGTGGTACAAGAACCCTCAGAAATTGGATGTTGCGTTGTTCAGTAATCGGTTGACCTTATCGCGGGCCTGCGAAAGGGCGTATAGTTAATCTGTTCTTCAAGTTTTGCGATAATTTTCGACCGAAAGTTGGTCATCTTTTCGGTAAAAAATCTCTAGGTTTCTTAGATGCTTAGTCCTTACTAAGCACTCCTCACAGCGGCTCAAACCACCCCTTACCTCTCCGATGGGAGGGGGTTAAACTTTTATATTATTCCGCTCTTGGTTGATTGCTTCTGCTTTTTTCTTTTAACCGGCGGCTTTTCCTCTTCGGGGAGACTGTGTGTGCGTGATGCAGCAGTCTATCAAACATTGCTGCTGTTGGTACGCCGTTTTTGGCAAAAAATTTTCTCCAATGGCTAAATTCAGGTTTAATATCACTACTATCGAGTCTTTTTGGTAGCATTTGGCTATCACTTGAAAAAAATGATCGGCTTGATTCCGTGCAAAGTACAGGTAGCCTGTTTCATCAATTCGGAGCTATTTTCTCACGCCTTTTCAATTTTATATTTAAAAAGAATAGCCAAATATGTGACTTGTGGTCCAGGCATTTTGGAAATTAAAGCCTCCGGTTACTCCATCAATATTTAAGATTTCCCCTGCAAAATAGAGGCCCGGGCAGATTTTACTCTCCATCGTTTTAAAATTCACTTCGCGTAAAGAGATGCCGCCGCAGGTCACAAACTCTTCCTTGTTGGTGGTTTTGCCTTGCACTTCATAGGAATCGTTTTGGAGTTTTTCTTTGAGCTGTTGGAGCTCTTTCTTGGAGAGGGTGGCGATTTTTTTCTCACCGAGCGGGCCTATGAGGTTTTTCCAGAGGGATTTGGGAAGCAGGTTGATGGAGGAGAGTTGTTTTTTGGGATTGGCATTTTTGATTTGTTCGAGTTGGAAATCGGGAAGCCAATTGATCGTAAGTGTTGCTCTATATTTTTTTTCGGCTAGGTGACGTGCGGCAAAAGCGGAGAGTTTTAGGCAAGCGGGTCCGCTAAAGCCAAAGTGGGTGATGAGCAAGGGGCCTGTTTGTGTAAAGTTGTCGAGGGTAATTTTTGCAGGAACGGAGATACCAGAAAGCTCTTTTAGAGGGGAGTCTGGTACGTTAAATGTAAATAGAGAAGGGACAGGTTCGATAATGGTGTGTCCGAGCTCTTTTGCAATTGTATGGCCTTGATGTGAGCTGCCTGTTGCAAGAAGTAGTTTTTTTGTTTGCAGGTTATCGAGTTGAAAACCCTCGTCTGTTTTGGTGATTTTTTGGATGCGCGTGCGAGTGCGGATTTCTACACCAAGTTTTTCGGCTTCTTTTAGTAGGCAGTTGATGATTGTTTCCGAAGAATCTGTGACGGGAAACATGCGGCCATCTTTTTCAGTTTTGAGCTTGACACCGCGTTTTGCAAACCAGTCGATGGTATCTTGTGGGCCAAAATTGTAGAAAGGTCCGAGAAGTTCTTTGCTGCCGCGCGGGTAGTTTTTGACGAGTTCTTTGGGATCAAAGCAGGAGTGCGTAACGTTGCAGCGGCCACCTCCGGAAATGCGCACTTTTGAAAGGAGTTGTGCGGTTTTTTCAATAACGAGTACTTTGCCGGTGGCATTGCAGGCGGCAAAAATGCCGGCAGCGCCTCCACCCAGGATGATGAGGTCAAACTTTGCGCGCGCGTTTATAGCCATAAAATAAGAGGACGGGCAAAAGCATGAGTATTAAGCTGATGCCGATCATGGTGGAGTAGGTTTGGATCGATTCGATTTGGATTTCTTCTGGTGGAAAAAAACCGACAAAGATGGTGAGTGCACAGGCAAAAAGGCCAAGTAAGCAGGTGGTCCAGATGCCGATATTTTTGCCAGGAATCTTAAAGGCAGCGGGGCGCTCTTTATGTTTGTAATGAAGAATAAGCGCGGAGAGAAACATCAGTACGTACATGAGCATATAGAGGGCTGTGCTCAGTGCGGTTAAAAACCAGTAAAAACTATTGACGCTCGGTACAAGAAGGAAAAGTAAGCAGAAGAGGCTAACGAGTATTCCTTGTGCAATCATGATTCTGGAGGGTACGCCATGACGATTTTTGCATGAAAAGAAGGGGGGGAGGAATCCAAATTCAGAAGCGTGGAGGAGGCCTTTTGCTGGTGAAATGAGCCAGTTTATGATGCTGCCGACTGTTCCGATTACGACAA
>JAJFMI010000096.1 GCA_021772235.1 Chlamydiota bacterium | reverse complement strand
ATGCAGCCCAGCAGCGCGCCCATCCTTCATCTCTATGACTGGCAGCGAGACAGCGCTACCTATGGCTATTTTATCAAACCAGAGCAATTTCTTGATAGGGGAAAGGCCGATAAAGCAGGACTTGATCTCGCGCGCCGTCCTACAGGTGGGGGGATTGTTTTTCACACCTTTGACCTCGCAATTTCTCTCCTCGTTCCAGCAGACCATCCCGGCTGTACAGACAATACTTTAGAAAATTACGCCTTCGTCAATAATCTTGTACAAGAAGCGATCGCGCCCCTTCTTCCTGAAGAGAGCCAATTGCTGCCGCAAGACCCCATCCCTTTAGATGAGAGCTCCCGCAATTTTTGCATGGCCAAGCCCACTATATATGATGTGATGATCAAAGGCCGTAAGATTGGCGGCGCAGCCCAGCGCAAGAAAAAACAGGGATACTTGCATCAAGGAACAATTAGCATCATCCCGCCCAATATCGCACTTCTTAGCGAAGTGCTACTCCCGGAAACGCGCGTCCTCGAAGCGATGCAGCAAAATAGTTTTGCACTTCTGCCAAAAGACCACACTCCTGGAGATTTTCTAGAAATGCGCGAAACAATCAAACAACAACTTATAAAAGTGGTAAAATCCCTATGAAACATGCAATCTCCCCTCTAAGATCCGAAGACTTTCCAGAGTGGTACCAACAAGTCGTTAAAGCGGCTGATCTTGCGGAAAACTCCTCTGTGCGCGGTTGTATGGTGATCAAACCTTGGGGCTACGGCATCTGGGAAAAAATGCAGCGCGACCTCGATCAAAAATTTAAAGAGACTGGCGTATCAAACGCCTACTTTCCACTCTTTATTCCCTTATCCTACATGGAAAAAGAAGCTGAGCACGTCGAAGGCTTTGCAAAAGAGTGCGCTGTTGTAACACACCATCGCCTAAAAAAAGGTTCCGACGGCGGCCTCATTCCTGATGGCGAACTCGAAGAACCCCTTATCGTGCGCCCCACATCAGAAATGATCATCGGCGCCTCCTTTTCAAAATGGATAGAATCTTATCGCGATTTGCCTCTCCTCATCAATCAGTGGGCCAACGTAGTCCGTTGGGAAATGCGCCCGCGCATACTTCTTCGCACCGCCGAATTTTTATGGCAAGAAGGCCACACCGCCCATGCTACAAAAGAAGAAGCGCTCTCTAAAGCAAAAGAGATGCACGCCATCTACCAACAATTTGCTGAAGAGAGCCTAGCACTTCCAGTTATTGCAGGAGAGAAAAGTGAAGGCGAGCGCTTTCCTGGAGCAGTCACCACCTTTACCTTAGAGTCGATGATGCAAGATCGTAAAGCGCTGCAAGGCTGCACCTCTCACTTCCTTGGACAAAATTTTTCCAAAGGATCAGACATTACCTTCCGCAACGAAAAAGGAGAAGAAGAACACGCCTGGACCACATCTTGGGGAGCAACCACACGATTTATCGGAGCCCTTGTTATGGTGCACGCTGATGATGATGGTTTGCGCCTTCCGCCGCGAATGGCGCCCTCACATATTGTCATCCTGCCGATTATCCATAAAGAAGAAGCGCGCCACCGCGTGATGAATTACGCCCAAAAAGTGAAAGAGCAACTCACCCAAATTACCTACCACGGCGAAAAAATCTCCGTTATCATCGACGACCGCGATCTGCGCGGCGGCGAAAAAAGTTGGAACTGGATTAAAAAAGGCATCCCGATGCGCATTGAAATCGGCCCCCGCGATATCGACGATGATAAACTCTGCATTCGCAAACGCACCTCTGGCCATAAAGACATGGAAAAACAGAGCCCAGATGAACTGGCCGAAACACTCGTCGCACAGCTAGATGAAATGCAAAACACTCTTTACAAAGAAGCTCTGAAAAACATGCAAGAGCACATGCATGAAATTGATACCGAAGAAGAATTTGAAAAGTTCTTCACAAAAGGCGAAGGTGGATTTGCACTCACACCATTTGCCGGAGATGTGGCGATGGAAAAAGAGATCCAGCAGCGCTTTAGCGTGACCGTCCGCTGCATCCCAGACAATTTAGGCGAGGGTATCTGCCCGTTTACAAAGAAAAAAGGGAAGCGCGTTGTCTTTGCTAAAAGCTATTGAGAAGGTTTAAGGAGAGGTAGTGATTCCCAGGTGATGAAGGGGGTGATTCTGCGTTGATATCTTCATGCTCATGAAAATGTTGATTGGCCCGATGCAACGAATCATTACAGGGGATAATACCAATGTTGTTTTCGGCAAGAAGTCTTTTACCTAATCTCTCAGGATCACTGCTGGTAATGGCATAAAAGAGGTGTTTTTTTGACCTCTCAAAGTATCCGCCAGATGAACCTATCTCACTAAAGCTATTATATGATTTCCCCTCAGAATTGAGGACGATTTTCAGCATGTTTTTTTAGCAAACTTAGTAAAGTTGGCTAAAAAAACAGGTTGGAAAGCGACTCAATTCTGAGGGAAAAGCGATAATTTGTTTAGTGAGATAGGTTCATATGCAAAAATGATGAATATGGTCTTTTCTATCCGTATTGAATCGGTTTACTTCGATTTGATGAAAAATCAATGCCTGAATTTCGGCGGCATCTTTTGGCTGATTTTATATAATGCAGGTGCAACTAATTTCAGAAGGGAACGAGGATGATCACAAACGAACAAAAAATGGAGTTTTATCAAGCGTTGCTTGATAAAAAAACAGAGTATGAAGGTATTTTTTTTGTTGGTGTTAAAACTACTGGAGTATTTTGCCGACCTACATGCCCTGCACGCAAACCAAAATTTGAGAATTGTGAGTTTTTTGAAAATGCAAAACAAGCACTTTTGGCATCTTTTAGGCCCTGTAAACGCTGTAGACCTCTCTCGCATCCTAATCACGTTTCCAAACTTGTTCAAACTCTTGTCGAAGCAGTAGAGAAAAATCCAGAAAAACGCTGGAAAAGTAAAGATTTTAGGGAGATATGTGTTGATGAGTCAACTGCTAGAAGGCAGTTTAAAAAACGGTTTGGGATGACATTTGTCGAATACGCGCGTGCAAGGCGTATGGGATTGGCCATGAAACAAATCAGAAAAGGTGAGGCTGTAATCGAAGCTCAGCTTTATACAGGCTATGAATCGAGTAGTGGGTTTAGGGATGCTTTTACACGCATTATGGGTGCACCTCCTTCCAAAATTGGAAATGAGAAAGTTCTTAAAGCTTCCTGGATTGATACAATCCTTGGTCCAATGGTTGCTATCGCAGATGAACAAGCCCTTTATCTTTTAGAGTTTGTAGATCGTCGAGGTCTTGAAAGAGAGGTTGAGCGGATGCGACAAAAAACGAAATCAGCAATTATTCCAGGAAGCACAAAACCTATTCATTTGATTGAAGACGAATTAAAAAAGTATTTTGAAGGCGCTTTGAAAACATTTAAAACACCACTATTTTTTCTCGGTTCTTCTTTTCAAAAATCAGTTTGGCAGGAACTACAAAAAATTCCTTCCGGTGAAACACGATCTTATTCTGACGTTGCTGTTGCTATTAAGCGCCCTTCAGCTTTTAGAGCTGTTGCTCAAGCAAACGGAGCAAATCAGTTAGCTATTGTTATCCCTTGTCATCGAGTGATCAATGCCAATGGTGAAATTGGTGGATATGGTGGTGGTCTTATGCGAAAAAAATGGTTGCTAAATCATGAAAAAGATTCAGATGTTTTAGGTAAAATATGATCGTAGTTAGTCAGGATGGGAAAAAGCGTTGTTTTGGAGGAGCGCCAGGGAAAGAGCTTTATGCTAAATACCATGATTATGAATGGGGAGTTCCAGTTTATGATGATCGACATCTATTTGAGATGCTCATTTTGGAAGGTACACAAGCAGGGCTGAACTGGGAAACTATTCTAAAAAAACGGGAAGGATATCGCAAGGCGTTTTATCATTTTGATCCTATTCAAGTGGCTGCCATGAGTGATGATGAGTTGAATGAGCTGCTTAAGAATAAAAACATCATTCGCAATAAGTTAAAAATTTATGCAGCACGTCAAAATGCTCAGGTATTTTTGAAAATTCAGGAAGAATTTGGTTCTTTTAGGGACTATATTTGGCCGTTTGTTAGTGGGAAACCCATTATCAACCACTGGCAGAAATTTGAAGACATTCCGGTTACTACACCAGAAAGCATTGCTCTTTCTGTAGATTTGAAGAGGCGTGGAATGAAATTTGTTGGTCCTACGATTATTTACGCTTATATGCAAGCTGTAGGTTTGGTTAATGACCACCTTACCGAGTGTTGGTGCCGTACTTCCTTGTAGTAGACTCATCTACCCTTATAAGAAATAAGAAAAAAAGCAAAGCGCGTCGTCTTTGCTATGAGTTGCTGAGAAGAGTTTGTGTTAACTCTAGTCGTTTAGAGTCATTTAAGACGTTATCATCGAACCAATCCTCACACTCTTCCGGTTCATTATTAGGGCCGAAATGCTCAGTAAGAACTTCTATCCACTTATAATGACTGGTAAGATAATCCATTTGCGCTTCCTCGTCGCTTCTACAAGAGAGAACGAATTCAGCAACAGATTCGAGTAGAGTTGATGTATTCATTTTTTTGCCTCTCTGCTTTTTTCATAATAAAAAATAAGAACGTGCTTTCCCTTAGTAGCTTCTTGAGGTAACCCCAATTTTTGCAAGTCCTCCTTGTCACAAACGGAAAAATTTTCGTATTTCCACAAGAGGCATTTGCTTCTTAGGGATTCAAGAGAATTTCTCATTTTAGTGTACTGTAGAGTGACTCGTTGAGAAAGCTCTGAATAATCCATATGAAAACCCGGTGTTAATTTGTCCATAACCCAATCAGCTATGCCTCTTTCAGGACGAGTAAGCAAAGGTGCATCTTGAAGACCTTTTTTTAGTACAGAGTGTTTCAGTTGGTGAATGTATTCTTTATGCCTTTTTTCAAAAACAATTTGGTCATTATTTTTTACTAAATATAGTAAGTCACAAAGACGACCTTCAATTTTATATTGCCTTAGAAGACCAATACTTTTATAATTGCACTCTACAAAAAACTCTCCTCCAAATTTTAATAAATTGCTATGGTCAGGCTGGATATATCTTGTCCCATTTCCGTCGATAAATTCTTCTTCTATCGGCTGAGTAGTGAAGGATGAGAGTCCTGCCTTATCTTGCAAAGTAAGCATAGGGCTGTATGCATTCATTTCCTGTACACGACTTCGAGCACGATCTATAATTTCTTTAAGTGATTCTGCCTCACTAGGCTTTTCCTTATATATCGCAGCATAAATTTTGTTCATTTCTTCCAATTTTATTGCACATAGATCTACACAAGATAAATCACTAGGATTGATGTTGAATTCTTCGTATGCCATCTCAATAGTAGTATTGCATTCGTGGAAAGTGGAGAGTTCTCTTTGTCCCACCTGTATAAAAGTAGATTCACTGCGCTCAGCTACCGGTGAGACATTCTCAGGTGATGAAATAGAGTTGGAATTAAGT
>JAJFMI010000095.1 GCA_021772235.1 Chlamydiota bacterium | reverse complement strand
GATGTGAGGAGAAGAAAACGCACTTCGCGTCCTGAATAACCTTTATCAAGGAGATTGCGCAGAGTGTAAAAGTTCCCCAGACTTTTGCTCATCTTTTTGTTGTCGACAAGCAGGTGTTCGGAGTGTAGCCAGTAGCGCGAAAAGGGTTTATTGAAGCAGCATTCAGATTGGGCGATTTCATTTTCATGGTGCGGGAAGATATTGTCCACGCCGCCGCAGTGAATATCGAGCGTTTCACCAAGATGCTTGTGCGCCATGGCAGAACATTCTAAGTGCCAACCAGGACGTCCTTTTCCAAAGGGACTCTCCCAGAAAATATTGCCGTCGCGTTTTTCATCGTAGGCTTTCCAAAGGACAAAATCCGCAGCGGTCTCTTTTTCATATTCATCGCTAGCGGTACGCGCGGAGGCGCCTTGCTCAAGTTCATCCAATTTGAGGTGGGAGAGTTTTCCGTAGGTGGGAAATTGGGAGATGCGGAAGTAGATGGAGCCATCTTGCCCTTTGTATGCTATTTCTTTTTGTAGAAGGGTTTCGATCATGGCGATCATTTCCGGAAAGTGATCGGTCGCCTTCGGGTATTTTTCTGCCGGCTGAATAAAAAGTGTTTCAAGGTCTGCAAAAAAGGCTTCAGTAAAGGGCTTGGTATAGTCTGCAAGGGATTTTTTTGTCGCTAAGGCACCGCGAATGGTTTTATCATCGACATCTGTGATGTTCATCACTTGGTTTACGCTATAGCCAAAATACTGGAGAGTGCGACGGAGGAGGTCTTCAAAAACATAGGTGCGGAAATTGCCAATATGCGCAAAGTCATAGACGGTAGGGCCGCAGGTGTAGATGTTGAAGGTTTTGCCCGATTGAGGCTGAACCTCTTCTTTGCTGCGTGTTTGTGTGTTGTAGAGTTTAACCATGGACAAGTTTTTCCACTAAATCGATTAATCCTTTCAAATGCACTTTTCCTGTTCCCGTTAGCGGAATTTCTTCTACGCGTTTGACGCTAGAAACTTTAGCAATCCGCCCAAGGCCACCTTCGCGCAGCGCGCGATTCGCTTCTTCTTTTTCAAGTGCAAAAGTAGTTACAAGGATCAGTTGTGGCGTTTCGCCTTCTTCAAGTGCGCAAATGGCAAGAGGATGTTTATCATGTTCGCTATCGTACCAGTTGCGTTTAGCGCCCTCCTCCATCAGCACTTCTTCCATCGAATTGAGGCTGAGCATTTCGCCGCCAATTTTCACAAAGCGTTTGAGGCGGCCTTCAAAGAGAAGAAAGTTGTCTTGATCAATACGGCCAATATCGCCGCTGCGATACCAACGTTCCCCTTCGATTTCAATAAATGGATTGGGCGCATCTTTGCCCAGATAGCCAGAGAAGACGTTTGATCCTTTTATACAGACTTCACCTGACTCTCCTTGCGGCAAGACTTTTTCTGTTTCGAGATGAATCACACAGAGCTCAACTCCAGGAAGCGGCTGGCCAACTCCGCGAGGAGGAAGTTCAGGACGGGTCATTGAAACCATAGGCGCGCATTCTGTTATGCCGTAACCTTCGAGAATTTGCCCATTTGGAAATTTTTCTTTCACGTAGCGATAGAGTTCTTGTGGAGCTTTTTCCGCACCGCTAACAAAATAACGCACGGTTTGCAGCTGCTCAGGTGTAGCTAATTTAACCAAATTACGATAGAAACTGGGCGCAAGACAGACCATTGTAACTTTCCACTGCTTACAAATGGTGGCAATCATTTTGCTATCTGTTGGATCTGGTGAATAGAAACCGCGAAATCCAGAAAGTAGTGGGATAAGTCCCGTAACAGAAAAACCAAAAGAGTGAAATGGCGGCAAACAACCGATCATGACTTCAGTTGATTGTGGATCGATGCAACTGAGGGCAGCGCGTTGATTTTCCAGAATATTTTTATGCGATAAAGGAACTGCCTTGGGAAGATTTTCCGTACCACTTGTAAAGAGGATAACAGCTGTATCGTCTGGACTGGGAAATTCTGGTTTTTTCAAAGTATTGAACAGACCAGTGAGTTTCTGTTTCAGTGAAAGCTCTTGCTTAATGTCTTCTAGCATGAGGAGTTTCTCATCAAGATCACCGATTTCAAGTATTTCCGCGCGCTCTAAAAATCGGCGCGAGGTAAGAATCACTTCAACTTCAGCTAAGTTCACCGTATGGGTTAAATTGCGTGGACCAACAGTCCAGTTGAGCATTACAGGTGTTTTTTTTGCAAAATAGCAAGCTAAAACAACAACATAAACCCCGGCAGATGCGGGTATCATAACACCGATATTTTCACCCGGAAGAGTTTTGAAATATTCCGCCAAAACAAAAGCGCTTTTGCGCACGCGATTATATGAGAGTACGCTAGATGAAGCATCTCCAATAGCAGCGTGATTTTTCAACTTCGCACAAGTTATGAGAAAAGATTCCGGAATGGTTTTTCCTTGTGGAAGGTGAGGACTTGGTCGGTTTGGCTCATCGTCCCAAGTAAGATCAGAAGGGAAGGGTGATTCCTCTTCTTCAGAAATTTTTTCACCCATTGCTACGTCAAGCAGGTCACGCACAGTCAAAAGATCACCAGGGCGATTGCTCTCTACTTCATATTTATGATCGAGGTAGGCGAGCATATCTGCCGCATCCAAAGAGTCGAGACCAAGATCCGAAGAGAGATCTTTTTCATCATCGATTTTTGCCACATCGATTTCAGCTACTTCAGCAAGTTTTCTATAGATATCTTCGCGAATGGCATCAGGTATTTGCTTTTTGTGCGTTTTTCGCTGCTGCTCAATTGGAATGACTTCTGGAAACTCCTCTTTAAAGCGACTAAGAGAGACAAGTTTTAGCGGCTCACCCGTTATTTCTGGCGCGCCATAGCGGTTGTACCACTGCTCTAGGTAGCGGTTGAAAACCATGCGATCTTCATTTCGAGGAAGCTGCGCTTTTGGCTCAAAAAATTCGATCTCTACTTCACGTTTTGGCACAAAGAAAATTCCATTTTTCAAAATAGTCTTTACACCAATAGAAAGCGTCTTCCAGAAATCGGGAGATTTACCTGTAAGCGCGCGTGAAAACATCGAACCCCAAAGACCATTCGTACGAATCAAAATCATTCTTGCCTCAGGGACTTCTTTTGCAATGGAGTGCACAAAAGAGCTCCCACCAATGCGCTCCCTTGAAGAGCGGCGTAAATTCCCCGATGGATAAATCAAAAAGTTTTCACCGCGGCGCAAACCTTCTTCCACTTCTTTAAGACATTGCTCTCCCCTCTTTACCTTCCAACTATTAGCAGAAGTTTCAAAATTGGGAATCGGAAGCGCATTAACAAAATCCATAAAAGGTTTAGCACCCTTCATATGGAAAAAATGATCTACGGCAAGAGGGCGCGGATGAAAGTCACTATTTAGTAATGCGATCATAATAATCGGATCGATTTCAGCAGGATGATTGGGTAAGAATAGATACCCCTTCCCATTACGATCTAGCTCCTTAAGCCCTTTGATCTTAAATTTATAACGGATTTTTAAAAGAGAAAACAGAAATTTGGATAGAATTTTGAATAATAGCTGCATGGATCAACCATACCACATTTCTCAAAATTCCCAAAACCCCAAAGCGCTTCTGAACAAATCCTTTAGAATGAACAAATAAGGTAATTTTGCCTTCAAAAGAAAAACAAACTCATTGACTTATAAAAATTCTTATATTAACTAGTATAGTTACAAACAAGGAGGGAGTCATGACAACACCTGTAGGACCTGGCGGAACGCCAGAATCAAAAAGACCGGATGAGAATAAAGAAAACATGAAACATGTTTCAAAAGAGATGGAAAATGTCTGGAAACAAGTAACAGATGCACCAAAAACTGCTCCTAGCAACCACTCTTACTCTGTCGGTTTAGAAGATAAATCAACTTTAAAGGTTGCTGAAAAGATTCGCTCGAAACTGTGATACTTTTGTTGCTAAAACAATCTTCAAGAGATCGCCTAGAATGAAGGGAGCCACACCTAAAAGAAAGGCTTTTTGCACGCTTCCTACATAGGGCATCAGGCCAACCATCCCGAAAAGATAGATACTCAAGCTTCCCATGCTAAGTGCAAAGAAATGAGTCTTGTAAGTAGGCGATTTTTCTGCAATTTTCCCTGTAATATAAGCTGCAGCAACATAGCCTAAAAGATACCCTGCCATTGGGCCAAATAGCCCAGCTCCCATAAATACGGGGAGCCCGATGACTCCTTGAAAAATAAAAGCAACAACCGCAAGTGCAGCGCGTCTTGGTCCTAAAAAGATCCCCAATAGAGGAACAAGAATTTGGCGAAGAGCTAATGGAATAGGGGTAAAAGGAAGAGGGATATTTAGTGGTCCTGAAAGACCAAGAAGGAGAGAAGCACCGAGGACAAGCAATACGTTTTTAATAAATGTGTTATCTCTAATCTGTGTTAGTGTCTTAATCATTGTAGATCCTCTTTCAATCGGGTAAATATTTTCTTTGCTTCCGGGTAGGTAAGCATTTTTTCTACTTCTTCTAGGGGAAACCAGCGCGCATCAAGTAGCTCTTCCTGGCACTGCCTCCCCTCACCTATCACAAGCGCAGAATAGTAGTGTACCTCTTTTTCAACCTGAAGTCCACCTCGTGCAAAAGTGTAGTTTTCAGAATAAGGCTGTAGGGTAAAAAATTTTTCTATATCAAGATCGGTCTCTTCTTTCAACTCTCGTATCGCCGCTTGAATAGGAGACTCTCCTTGATTTGCATGTCCTTTAGGAAAACCCCAAAAATCCCCATTTTTGTGACGCACAAGAAAGAGTTCCCACTCTTCTTTTTTTTTGCGCAGAGGTAGAATTCCGTAAGAGACTTCTTTAGCCATTGTAAGGACCGAAAATGACGGTAGAGTTGTGACCACCAAATCCAAAAGAATTAGAAGCGGCAGCTGTGATTTTAATTTCTTTTGGTCCATCACAAGCAAGGTCGATTCCTTCGACTTCTTCTTCAGGTTCATCACAGTTAATCGTAGGATGGATTTTGCCGGTTTGGATTGCTTTAATAGTAGCGATTCCTTCAATTGCAGCAGCAGCTCCGAGGCAGTGGCCTGTCATCGGCTTTGTCGCATTGATCGTAATATTGTAAATGTGATCGCCGAAGACTTTTTTCATAGCGCGAATTTCACAAAGATCGCCCACTGGAGTACAAGTGGCATGTGCATTCACATAATTGATTTGCTCGGGGGCGATTTCTGCATCTTTAATCGCTTTTTCAATACAGATCGCAACTCCCGAACCATCTTCACGCGGACTTGTCATATGATGCGCATCACAAGAGTAGGCGCCACCAAGATATTCGGCGATAATAGGTGCACCGCGCGCTTGAGCATGCTCTAAACTTTCTAAAACTAAAACTCCGCAACCCTCTCCCATCACAAATCCATCGCGCGATTTATCCCAAGGACGACCAGCTTTTGCAGGTTCTTCGTTATTTGTCGAAAGAGCTTTAATAACAACAAATCCTGCAACACCAACGGGGGTAAGAGGCGCTTCTGCACCTCCACAAAGCATCACATCAGCTTCGCCATTCCGAATATGATTGGCTGCTGCGACAATAGAGTAATTCGCCGTTGCGCAAGCTGTTGAGATGGAATAGTTCGGCCCCATGAAGCCGTGATCTGTGGCAAGAAGGGAACCACCCATATTTGTGATTACATAAGGAATGAAGAATGGGGTGAGGCGATTAAAGCCCCGATTTGCAAGTGTGTGCACACCATTTTCAAATGTGTGCATGCCACCCATTCCAGAACCGATGATCACACCTACACGTTCTTTATTCAGTTTGGAATCGTCCAGTTTAGCATTTTCAATGGCGCGATTACCCGCAACCATGGTGTAAAGAATGTAGGGATCAACGCGTCTTGCTTGCTTTTTATCAATATAGCCTTCGTGATCGACTTTTTTGATTTCTCCAGCAAAGCGTGTCGGATATTCCGAGCAGTCAAAAGATTCTATGGGAGTGATACCACTCTCACCTTTTAAGAGTTTCTCATAAAATTCATCGATATCACTACCAAAACAGGAGACTAGTCCCATTCCAGTAACTACTACTCTTTTTTTCTTCATGTACTTAAGTCAAAGTTGATTGGTTTTGCGTTTAAAAAGAGCTTTTCTAGCTGAAAAATCTCTCTCATCTGTGGTGTGAAAATATGAACGATAAAGTCCACAAAGTCAAGTACAACCCAATCTCCGCTGTCCATTCCTTCAACGCGCGCAGGAGGATTTCCCGCTTGCTTCATCTCTTCTTGAATTGCTTTTGCAATCGCCACAGCATGACGATCAATCATGCCTTCTGCAATCAAAATATGATCGGTCATCGAGGAGACTTCACTCACATCCAAACCTACGATGTTGACGCCCTTCTTATCAAAAATAATTTGAGCTGCCTGTGAAACACTTTTGCTATTATCTATATTCATAACGGATACTAGTATAAATCATTTTGATAGATGAAGTCCAGGACTTTATCAGGTACAAAGCCCTTGCAGTCTAATTTATTTTTTAATCGCGCACGTATCTCAGTACTAGAGACTTCGCAGTAAGGAGACGTGCAAATATTTTCTTGAAGTGTAGCTGGGAGCTTTTCCAAAATTCCTAACTTTCGATTATTTATGAGCGGAATCGTAATTTCAAGCAGCCGATCGGCATTTTTCCACTCCAAAAGATGCTCTGCAACATCCTCACTTAATATAAGAAATATTTTAGAGCCATGCTCACTAAATAGTTTTTCAACGGATTCGATAGTAAAGGAGGCGCCTCCTCTTTTGATCTCTCTGTCAGAAATTTGCACACTAGGCATATCCTCAAAAGCCAATTGACACATTTTGAGACGCTGCTTTGGTGAAGCCTTAGGAGGATCATTTTCTTTAAAGGGCGAACAGAAAACGGGTGAAACAATCACCTGATCCAAAAGCCACTTCTCCATCATTGTTTTTACAAGATTGACATGGCCCAAGTGAATGGGATCGAATGTGCCACTAAAAAAAGCTACTCTATTCTGTGATTTCATCAATGCGACTCTCAAGCTGAGCGATCGCCTTATTAGATGCAGTCAAGCGCGCTTTTTCGCGCTGCACCTGCTCCTGTGTCTTTATCGCTCGTTCAAAGTCTAGACTAGAGCCTCCCGCTTCTTTTCGCAAGGATTCTAGTCGCATTTTTACACGGTCGCGGAATTCAATGCGGTCAGCTAGGGCGCCTTCAAGCCCTTCTAGATAGGCTTCATCAATTTCTACTGTTTCGATCAAGTCAGCTTCTTTACGTACTAAGTTGAGATCTTCTAGTTGGTCAAAAAGAATAGAAAAAGGTTCACGTTCACGCTCTACAACCTGCAAACTTTTCAATTTTTCTTTCCAAGCTTTAGGCGCTTCAGCAAGCATGGTCTTTTCAGGAGAACTCTCTAAAAACTTACTCCACTCTGAATAGAGCTCATTTAGCTCTTCTTGGCGCTGCTCCATCTTCTCTTTTTCAATAGCGCGGCGCTTTTTGGCCTCTTCTTCAATTTTTGCCATTTTTTCACGACGCATGCCGTGAAGAAGATCTTTAAATTTTTTGATCGCTTCAAAGGAGAGCTCCGTTTCGCGCATCTGCGTTAAAATGCTATCGATACGTTTATTCGACTCTTCAAACGGAAGCTTTTCATACTCTTCTTGCAAAGGTGCAATCAATTCTTCAATTTTTACTGCATTCTCATCAAAGAGTCCTTTCTTCTCTTCATACTCTTTTTTGCGCTCTTTATCATCCTCTTTGATCTTATCCCAGCAGCCGCTTAAAACCTTGCGCACTTCTTGGAAACTAGAACTAGAGATTGTGAGGATTTTTGCAAATTCTTGAAAAGCTTTGATCTCATCGCGCAGCTGAAAACCTTTTGCAGTCGCGCCATTACCAAAATTTTTGTCCGCAAATCGCTTCACATCTTGGACAAATTGCGCGGAAATCTCATCAATAAGTATGCGACGACGTGGGAATATTTGGTCACCAAGTTTAGAGAGCTTTTGCAAAATTTTATTCTTAAAACGAATACGCATTTCCGTGCCCAAAACCTCTTTTCGAAGAGCTTTTAAGCGATCACCTAAACCACTCAAAAATTTCAATTCGCGAAAACAGGGATCATAGAGTTTGCGATTTTGATTGAGATGGTAAGCGCTTTTAGTAAAGGAGACGGGTTTAATCGTCGCGATTTGATCTTCCTTATTTTCCAATAGCTCAGCAAAAGCATCAATCGCAATATCAATTTGCTGAACGGCAAAAGCAGCTTCTTGATCAAAAACTTCTTTAAGACGACGCGCTTCTTCAATCAAAGAGGTATACTCTTTCCAAAATTCTGCACGCAAGCCGGGATTGATTTTCTCTTTAAAAAGGGTGAGAGCCAACTCTTTAGCATCCCAAAAATCTTTAAAACGTGGGCTATCCTGAGAGGAAATTGCCTCTTTCATAAAGACAATAGCACTGCGGATTTTCTCTTCTACAGAGGGCTTTTTCTCAATCTCTTCTTTTAATGCGGTAAATTCCTTCTCAGTCATAGAGAGTATGGTAACAGTTTTTCTTATCAAAGTGAAGAAATAAATTCTTCTACAATCAAATCGACCGCAGCTTCTTCTCCCCGCTCTTCTAAATCGAGCCAATGAAAAAGCGGTTCCTTGCGAAACCAAGTGAATTGCCTTTTGGCATAGCGCCTAGAAGCCTGTTTGAAATTCCAGACAAACTTTTCAAAATCTTGCGAAGTACGCTTTGATTCTAAAAACTCTATACATTGCCGGTAACCTATGGAGAGAGCCGCACTACGATTATCCATCAAACCCCTCTTCAAAAGCGCCTCTACCTCCATTACAAAACCCTTTGCAATCATCTCATCGCATCGCATTTCAATACGCGGATAGAGAATCTCTCTTGGATAGTGCAAAAACCAGCAGTGGAAATCAAATTGTGAACTTATTTGCGAAGGAAGAGAAATTTTAAACTGAGAAACTTTCTCATCTGAAAGCTTTATTATTTCTAAAGCGCGTACAACTTTTACGCGATCCTGTGGTGTTATCGTATTCGCATAATCAGGATCTAAACTCTTTAATCTTTCGTAGAGTTCCTCAACTCCTTTTTCCTCTAACTCTTCTTCCAATTCCAAACGCGTCGCTTCATCAGAAGGTGGCCCTTGGGGCGGACCATAAATTAGAGAGTGGATGTAAAAGCCGGTCCCACCGACAATAATTGGCACCTGATCACGCGCCAAAACCCCTTCAATGATTTGTGTAGCTTGCCTATAAAACTTGGCTACATTGAATGGATTTTGAATTTCGCAAATATCGATTAGGTGGTGAGGGATATCCAGACGCTCTTCTAAAGAGGCTTTGGCCGTGCCAATATCCATACCCACATAGACTTGCATGGAGTCAGCTGAAATAATTTCTCCGGAAAGCTTTTTGGCAATTTCAATGCCAATTTTCGTCTTACCAGTAGCTGTTGGCCCTGCCAAAACCAGAACCTTCCCCTTTTTTGAGGAAGGTGGAATTTGTGCGCGCATCGGCTGAACGGTATGCCCGAACCCGTGTGTCATTAGATTGTCTGGATGACTTCTTTTTCATCTGCGAAGATCGTAATAATCTTCTCAAACCCGGCTATCTTAATGATTTCGCGTACACTTTCGCGTAGGGAGTAGAGGCCCAAAAAACCTCCAGCATCCTGAAGACGCTTATTTGTAGAAAGCAAAATACGCATGCCAGCGCTACTCAAATACTCAATTTTTGAGCAATCAATTAGGATTTTCGAAGCACCTTTTTCCAAATGCCCATCTAAACGCGCACCTAAAGTAGCCGCGGATGCGGCATCGATGCGCCCTTCAACCTTCAAGACAGGATTCCCTTTAATCTTCTCTTCACGAATTTTAATCGCTACCATATTATTGAATTACCTCAATGCGGACCTTACGTCCATAACGGGCACCGACAGCCAGAGCGATCGTGCGGATCGCTTTGATGGTTCGCCCTTGTTTACCAATTACTTTGGAGATATCTTCTTTATCGACATGGATATCGATAACAGTGCTTTGTTCTCCTTCATTCACTTCAATGTTCACGTCATCGGGTTTAGATACAACGTTTTTGATGATATAGGCAATAAAATCTTTCATAGTTCTCAAGTAGTATTGTGTTCATATTATGAGGCCGCTCTGCAGCTCTCGACTTCCAGAATAACCCAAAACCAACAAAAAGACAAAAGAAAAATCCAATCAACCACCTGCCCCTCAACTCGCAATAATATTTTATTACTATTTAATTACAATATGTTACTGTCCGGTTGATTAGTAATACATTAATAACCTAACTTTTGAGCCTCTTTCTAATTATTGGTCGATTTCTGATCGGTCTGATTTGAAGGTTGATATCCCCTGGACATCGATTCCCTTCAAATAGATTGGGGCTCTCTTTTCACAGGATTAGTGGATGTAAACTCCCGATAATATTTTGAAGCACGAAGCGACTTAGCGGCTCATTATTGCAAAGAAAAATCAAGTTTGGCGCGACGCTAAGCGGCCTAAAGGGTTAATATCGCAAAACAAAATCAAACTTTTGGGCGCCTAAGACAGTATTTCATACGGACCGACGACCAAAATTTGATTTGGGGCAGCGCGAAGCGGCCTAAAAGGTTAATGTCGCAAAGCAAAATCGTATAACTGCCGCCATGACAGTGTAACTATACGGCTTGGCGGCAGTTATACGATTTGGCGCTAGCAGAGATTAGCCTTTATCATTCG
>JAJFMI010000094.1 GCA_021772235.1 Chlamydiota bacterium | reverse complement strand
CACCCCTTGAGCTTCATTTTGGCATGCCAAATCGTGTGCTCGGGCGAGGCCCGGGCAAAGCACAGATGCCCCGCCCTGCGCTACAATTTTTCACTGCCAATCTGAATCTATCGAGAGGATCTGGCGCTCATTTCCCATTCCGCTAAAGCTACATGAGTCCCTTTTTTGCGGCCCGCTCCTCGGCTGTTTTTTATTTTTGGAACACAAAGCGTTTGCAACAAAAAAAATAGCCGCGTGAACCGATGTGAAAGGGGCCCCATGGAGCGTAGTGGAATGGGGTATGAACTCGTGAGCGCTCGATGGATTCGGCTTGGCACTGCAAAATTACGGCACAGGAGGATGAACAAGTGTTTCACACGGTTCTCCGACGAGCACATGATTTGGCATGCCAAAATGAATCTCAAGGGGTGCGGGGGCTTGCCCCGACTTATAATTAGTGGCTGTTTTTTTTAGATCACCAATTTATCTAAAGAGCTTTATCGACTAAGCGGATTACGGTACGCTTCGTCGCAGTTGTGACCCTCTTATTATTCATCTTTTTTCTGGTGAGATTTAAGTTTTCACTTGATTTTTCACTTATTCTTTCTGTATGGTCAAAACCTTATGCGGATTAATTTATTTTTTATTTTCCTTTTTGGCTTGCTCGGGGCTTTGCCGCCACCTGTGCCTTCTGCCGGTATTATTGAACGTGAGCTTGAAAAGGAGTATGAGGCGTCTCCTCTCGATGTAGAGAGGGATGTGCCGGCGGTACAAATCGATATTCCTAAGGAGCGTTTGGAGTTGCCCGAGGGCGCTTCTGTTTTTGTAAAAGAGATTCAGATTGTGGGGAATTCTGTTTTAAGTGATCGCGATTTAGGCCGTGTGAAGGCGGTTTATGAGGGTAAGGATCTTTCAATTAAAGAGATTTATGGGCTGTGCGATCTGCTCGATCAGTTTTATGCAAGTAGGGGCTTCTTTTTAGCGCGCGCTTATCCTCCTCCGCAGGAAGTTCGTGATGGTGTTTTGACGATCCGTATCATTGAGGGGTGTCTGGGTAGGATTTCTGTTGAGGGGAATCACCATTATTCCTCTTCGTTTATCTTGAGCTATTTTGCTGGTTTAATGGGTAAACCGCTCTGCCATGGGGACTTTTTTCGCCAGTTGATGCTTTTAAATGACAATCACGATCTGGTTGTGGGGGCTCTTTTTGAGAAGGGTAAGGAGTTCGGCTGCGCTGATGTGATTTTACGTGTTAAGGATGAACGCCCGATTCATTTGTATTTAAATGGTAACAACTATGGTCGGAATTTAACGACGACAAGTCGTTTTGGTGGCAGGTTGGATTGGGGCAATTTGATTTTTCAGGGTGATCAGTTTTCCGTAGCGGAGGTTGTCGGTTTTCCTTTCGATGCGTTGTATTTTACTGATGCGAAGTATTTTGTGCCGCTTAATCGCAAGGGTACGTCGATGGAGATGTCTTATTTGTTCTCTCGTTTTCATGTGAAGGAATTGACGAATTTAGACCCGCGCGGCAAGTCTGATATCGCGACCCTTAAGTTCAATCAGGCGGTTAAACGCTCTCGTGATTTGAGTCTCGATGCGTTTATTTATTTCGATGTGAAGCAGATTCAGAATTCGATTTTAAGTCGGAGGATCTCTTTTGATAAGTTGCGCGTTTTGACGTTTGGTGCTCTCTGGGACCATTATGGCTGGGGTGGGCGCGACTATTTAAATATGCGGATGGCAACGGGGATTCCTGATTTCATGAATGGGTTGAAGTCTGTCGATAGGAGAAGTTCTCGTGTGGGCGGCGGTGGAAAATTTTTTAAGTTCAATGCTGACTATGACAGGTTGCAACCGCTTCCCGCTGATTGGTTTTTTTCGTTTCATACTTCTGTGCAATTGTCGCCAAGTAAGTTGACGGTGCCTGAACAGATTTATATTGGCGGTAGCGATTCTGTGCGCGGGTTTCCTTTAGCTGTTGCTGTCGGCGATAGCGGTTATTTCTGTAATTTGGAGATGCGCTTTCCTTTTCCATTTCTTGCGGAAAAACAATTTTTCAATTTTAATAAAAAATGGAAGGATGTAATCCAACTCGATGCTTTTGTCGACCACGGCGGGGTGTTTTTGCAATCTATCAAAAACACGTTTCTCTGGGGTACTGGTGCTGGCATTCGGGTCTATGGTCCTTACTCTGTCACGTTAAGTGTAGACTTCGGTTTTCCTTTAAACCGTAGTGACTTAACGAATAGCTTTTTTTACTACCTTAAACTAACTTCAAGACCGTTTTGAATAAATTTATTTTTGTTGCTGTTATCAGCTCTATTGTTGCGCTCCATGGGCTCCCGAAGGGGGAGCGTGTTGTGGCAGGCCATGCGAAATTTTGTGAAAAGGACAGAGGCTCTTTGGAAATCACGGCGTCGGATAAGGCGATTTTGCACTTTGAAAAGTTTGATGTGGGCCGTGATGAGAGGGTGGCGTTTGTGCAGCCGTCAAAAAAAGCGACGGTTTTGAGTCGCGTTGAGGGGGCTGATGCGAGTGAGATTTTAGGTCGCTTGGAATCAAATGGACGGCTTTTTCTCGTGAATCCCAATGGTTTGGTTTTCGGCAAGCATGCGGTTGTCAATACGGGCGCGTTTGTTGCGTCGAGTTTAGATATTGCGGATGAGGATTTTTTGGCCGATCGCTTTGCTTTTGTTTTGGGTAAAAAAGGTGGCGCGATTATCAACCGAGGGAAGATTACGGGGGAGAGTTTTGTCGCTTTGATGGCACCGGTGGTTCGCAATTTTGGTTCGGTTTTTGCAAAAGCTGGCAAGGTAGCTATTGCTTCTGCGGAAAAGGTGGTGCTCGATTTTAATGGGGATGGCTTGATGCAATTTGTTGTGGAAGGCGAATTGGAAGAGGCGCTTATTGAAAATTCTGGCAAAATTGCTGCCGCAAATGGAGGTGTAGAGCTTGCTATGGCAACGGCCCGCGATGCGGTGCGCATGGTGGTCAATTCTGATGGTGCTGTTGCGGCAACTTCGATTCAAGAGGTCAATGGGGTTTTCCGTCTTTGCGATGGAAATGTGAATGTTGAGGGTTGCAAGGTGGAAGGCGACCTTGTTGAGGTTGTTGCAGAAAAACGGGTGCATTTCCATAACTCGGAAATTTCTGTCTCTTCAAATTTTGGCGGAGGCGCTGTTTCAGTTTTTGGCGATGAGGTGATTTTCGATCGCGGCTCTTTTATTTATGCCGACAGTAGAGTCTATGGTGATGGTGGTGTGGTGCGTCTTGTGGGTGAAAGCGCGCTCTATTTCGATGGGCAGATTTTTGCATGCGGCGGGGATGAGGGTGGCAATGGCGGTTTTGTTGAAACGTCTGGTTTTGGCGGCGGTAGTTGTAATTTTGGGTTTGTAGATACGTCTGCCCCAAAGGGAAAGTTGGGGGATTGGTTGACTGATCCCAATCGCATTAACATCAATGCATCAGGGAAGGCTTCTCTTTCACAAGTCTCTCCGCCCAACTGTTCTAAAAGTGGGAATTTCACGATTGCTGCTTCTACTATCACTTCTGCTAAATCTAATGTGACTCTTTGTGCAGGTCGTAATGCGAATAGCCGTATTAACATCAACACGGATGTGGTGATGGAAAATTCAGGGGTTTCGCTTACGCTATCTGCTGGTTCTACGGGTGTTGGGCGCATTCGTTTACGGGGTACGGTTGCCACGCAAGGTGGGGATTTAACGTTGAATGGGCAGGTGCAGGTAAATCGCGACTCTATTTTAAATACTGCGGGTGGTGATGTTACGTTTTCCGATATTGTTTATAACAATCGTCATTTAACGATTGATGCTGGTTCAGGGGTTGTGACTTTCAATAAGGCTGTCGGGAGTCCTTCTCAGCTGCGTTCATTGACGGTTACGGGGGGGACGATTGCACAAAATTCTACTGTGCTTGCTGGCAACGCTATTTCTTATACGGCCGATCAGATCAATCTTTTTGGAAACCAGACGACTTTAGGCGGAACGATTTCTTGGAAGGGGGCTGCTCTTTTAGGAGATGATATTACGGCTGATGCTACAAATGCTGGGAGTAATACAGTTGGTGCGGATATTACGATTGGTCTTGTTGATGGCGCAAAAAAACTTACGATCAATGCAGGTACTGAAGGGGATCTTCTTCTTCAAGGGGGAATTGGAAATTCTACGCCGCCTTCATCGCTGGACTTTACAGCAAAAGCCATTTCTCAGCAGGCGGTGATCACTTCGGATAAGCAGATTCTCTTTCATGGAGATACAACTATTTCAAGTGATATTACGACAAATGGCGGTTATATCAATTTCTACAATCCTTTGACCTTGGGTGCGGATGTTGTTTTGGATACGACAAATGGGGGCGCATTTGTTAATGGTGCAAATATTTATGCGTATTCGACGATTGATGGAACGCATGATTTGACTTTTTCGGCAGGAAATTTTGGATATATCAATTGGATTGGAACGGCTGGTGGTCTCGCCCCACTGAAGGCGATTACTGTCAATTCGTGCAATTATTTTATTACGCGTGCCGTAAATGCGGAGAGTTTTCTGCAGCATAGTGGGAGAGGGTATACTTATTTTATTGGGGCTTTAGCGCTTTCTGGGAGTAGCGGTTTGGATGCAACGTGTAATTTGCTTGCTTTTGCCAATCAGGTGACAACGGCAAATGGGGGAGCGTTTACGGCAAATACGACGCAGCTCTATATTTTGCAGGCAGCGGTTCTGAATATTGATGGTCCGATTGTGCAGACGGGCACAAATAGTTTTGTGCGCACATGGGGAAAAATGTATACGGATGGCGACCCGATCACGCTTGCAGGAACGGTGCTTTTGCAGGGCAATTCTGTCATGGGTACGGGTAATGGTGCGGGTGATATTTCTTTTGCTAAACCGATTTATGGCGCGTTTGATCTCGATTTAACTGCTGGTACGGGAGATATTTCTTTTGGTGGGCAAGTAGGATCACCGACGCGTATGGAGGCCTTAGTTGTAAACAGTTGTAATAATTTGACATCGCTCGGAATTACAGCGAGTAGCATCGACTTGGATGTGACAAATGCGTTGCAGGTTACGGGTGATCTTAACACGATTGGCAGCGCAGGAATTCTCATTACAGGGAATGAGATTACTCATTCCGGCACCATTATTACGACGAATACGGGGCCTTGCACGATCACTAATAGCGGTTTGTACACGGAGGTGTTTTCGGTCACAGGTTCTGTCGATGGCACGTTTACACAAAATGGTTCGGGCCCGGTGAATTTTGAGGGGAATCTCTCGTCGGTTGCGGGCGATATTGCGATGAGTTCGCCGGTTACTTTAACTGCAAATACGGCTCTTTCTACGGCTCTTGGCGGGGGCAATATTTCTCTTGATGATGATATCAATGGCGCGGTCAATTTTACGGTCGGTTCTGGTACGGGTGCGATTACTATTAGCGGTGAGGTGGGCGCTTCATCTGCTTTGGCACATTTTATTATCGACACGGGCGGTACTGTTGCTATGCAGGGAATTGCAGCGGGGCGGATTTCGCAGCTTGATGGTGTGGGCACGACGACGTTTTATGGCGATTTGACGACGACAGATGCGGCAGGGATTGCCCTTACGGGTAGTGGATTTACATTTCTCGGAGATGTCTCAACGGATCTGCTTTCTATCAATAATAGCGGTCTCTTTTCACAGGGGTCTGCTAGTAGCATTTCTGTTGTTAACGCATTTACGCAAAGTGGGGCGGGCGGATCTTCACTTGCTAATACAATTGATGTTGGGGGGGCGATCACGTTTGCTGGTCCTGTCTCTTGTGCGGCAGATAGCGCGCTTACGGCGGGTGGGAATATTACGTTTGCCAATACTTTAGGCGGGGCTGCGACTCTGAGTTTAGTTGCAGGCAGCAATGATATTGCAATGAATGGTACGGTTTCTCTTGATGATCTTGTGATTGCGAGTTGCCGCAATTGGGAGATGGGAACTGCTGTTACAAATTCAATAACCTTGAGCAACGGAAGTGGGACGTCGACTTTTAAAGGGGCGATTACTTCTGGCGCCACTTCGCTAACGGGCGGCGCTTTTGTTGTAGAAAGTTCGATTAGCGGGGGCTCGTTTTCTGTAAATAATAGTGATACGTTTACGGCGATATCTGGCAGCGCAATTACGTTAACAGGCGCATTTTCGCAAATGGGCGCGGGTGCGTTTCAGTTCAATGGGGCGATGAATGCCGGAGATATTTCTATTGCGAGTCCGGTAACGCTTTTTGGAAATAGTTCTTTTGTCGGTGGTGATGTTTCTCTAGGGGTTATCGATGGGGCGTTTGATTTAACGCTCGGCGGTGATGATCTGGTTTTTGGTCCTGTTGGAAATAGTGTTCCGTTAACAAGTGTGGTGGTTAGCAGTGCAAATAATGTGACGGCGCAGGCGATGACGCTTGGCTCTTTTTCGCAATTGTCAGGTACGGGCACGACGACTTTAAACGGCGTTGTGAATAGCAGCAATGCGTCTGGAATTGCGCTTACGGCTACAAATATTTCGGTGCTGGCTGGTTTGACTACAGCAGCAAGTGGTCCGATGACTCTTTCTGCAAGTGGCGCGCTTGTGATTCAAGATGATTTGGTATCTAGTGGTCTTTTTAGTGCACCAGGTAGTGGCACGATTTCTCTTGGCGCAGATGTTACAACGGTGAGTCAAGATTTGACGCTTTCTGGGTCGGTCATTTTGACAGCCGATGCGCAGGTTAGCTCGGGAAATGGTGCGGGAAATGTGACGCTTAGTGGAAGTTGTGATGGCGGATTTGCTCTTACTGCAGTTGCGGGTGAAGGCAATTTGACTTTTGGTGGGGCTATTGGAAGTACGACGGCGCTAAGTAGTTTGATTGGTTCAGGTACAAATATCACTCTCAGCAATGTGGGTGGTGGTAGTGAGGGAATTGTTGGTGCAACAAATTTAACGGCAACAACGGCGCTCTCTTTATCAGGCGTAAGTTATCGTCTCAATCCATTTACGATCACAGCGCCGACGTTAAATATTAATTCTGGGGCTCTCACTAATATTATTACTTCAAACGATGCGGTCTCTTTTTCTTCTAATCTTGTGCAGTTTGCCGTGAATTCTGATTTGAGTATTGCGACTGCAGGCGGTGCGATCACTCTTCCCTCTTTGCGCGGATCTACAAATTCCTCGCACGATGTGGCGCTCAACAGTGGCACTGGTACAATTGATCTTTTGACGATTGGTTCTCCTGGAAATGGGGAGTTTGGCACGCTCGCATTTACAAGTGGGGATCTCAAGCTTCGCGGTAATGCTGAGGCGGAAAATATTACGCTTACAAGTAGTGGAACAATTTTTCTTGGTAGTAATTTGACGACTACGGTCGGTTCAATTGTTTTTCCCGTTCCGGTGATTCGCGATACGTCGATCAATGCGATTATTAAATCTGCTGTGGACATTACTTTTCAAAACACGATCGATGCAGACACGGCAGGTTTAAGAAACCTCACTCTTTATGCTCCTTCTGGGGATATTTTGGTTACGGGCGCAATTGGTGCTACAACTCCTCTCTTAACGTTTTTGATTCCTGCCGTGCAGGATTTTACGGCGCTATCAAATATTGATGTGGTCAATATTGCGCAGATTTCTGGGACAGGCACTTCGCTTTTCCAAGGCACGTTGCGATCGTCAGGTGTTGTGGGGATCGATTTGGGTGGGACGAATTTCACTTTTCAGGATGCGGTTACGACGACAAATGGGGGGAACTTCGTTTTAAAAAACAGTGGGGTCTGCACGTTCGATTCGGGTGCCACGGTTACAAGTAGTGGGAAATTTACGCAATCGCTTTCTGGTACACTTTCTCTTAGCAATAGTATTACTGCAGGAAATACGGTTGCGATTGCAGGCGCTACAACTCTTGCGGGAGCATCCAGTATTGACTCAGGAAATCATGCGATTACTTTTTCGGGGACTCTCGATGGTGGAAATGATTTAGCTTTGAGTGCAGGTACGAATTCGATCACATTTGATGGGGTTATTGGGGGAGGTGCGCGTTTGGGCGCGCTTACGATTTCTTCAAGTTCGAATATTTTGTTTAATCAAGAGGTCTATGTCGCTTCGCTAGATGCAAACTGGACGGGCGGCGCGTTTACGACTATGAAGTGGCTCGATTCAAATGCTCCGGCGGGTATTTCTGCTGTTGGTACGGATATTGTCGCTTACGGTGGCGTGCGTGTTTTGGGTGGTGGCTCGCTTCTTCTCAATACTTCGGGCCATACCACAGGTGCGTTGACGCAAGGGTTGATTGTTTCTGGCAATGTGACGCAGCTTGCTACTGGTACAGGGTTGATTGGTGGGTATTTCGCTCTGGGTGGAAATTTTAATTCTAATCACGGGATGCTGCTTGCTGCCGATCTGATTATTGATAGTTCAGGTGGTAATGGGAATATTCATTTGGGAAGTAGTGTCGATGGGGACTATGTTCTTACGCTCATTGCTGGCAGCGGTGACATCACATTTTCGGGCAGCGTGGGTTCGAGTATTCCAGTAAAAACGATGCAGGTGGTTAGTTGCGGGAATTTTACAGCAGAGTCAACTTTATCTGCTAAAACATTGGCTCAGGTCTCGGGAACGGGTTTAACACGTTTCCAAGATGATGTGATTGTTTCCACTCTTTGTAGTTTAACGGGAACAAATGTCCTGTTTGATAGGTCGCTGACGACAATTAATGGCGCGGCTACTTCTATTACAAATAGTGGCTTGCTCACTATCCAAGATGATTTTTCCTTAGATGGATCTTTTACACAAAGCGGTACGGGTACGGTTTCAATTAAGGGAAGTCTTGCTACAACAGGTGATGCTATCGCTTTTGTTTCACCGATCACGATGACGGATAATTTATCTCTTAGCTCAGGCACGGGTCCAGGGAATATTACGCTCAGCTCTACAGTTCAGGGGGCGCACAATCTGGTCTTGGATGCGAAGGGGGGCGATTTAGTTATTGGTGGCGATGTGGGTTTAACGGCTACGCCTACTGGGACTTTTACAATTAGTAGCGCGGATGATGTTTCTGTTGCGGGTGTTTTTGCTACAAGTATTACGCTAACAAATAGTACGGGTAATGCGACGTTTGGAAAGTTGCAGTCAGATACGGTGGGGGGCATCAAATTAACGGGTAATGGATTTTCCTTCACAGATACGATTACAACTACTGGTTTGGGGCCGTTTCATCTTGTGAACAGCGGAGCAGCTGTTTTTCAATCTTTAGCTACAACTACTGTTGATGGCGCATTTTCAGTTGCAGGAAGTGGTGCTCTTACTCTTTCAAGCAACATTTCTTCTGTGGGCGTGGTTAGCATAAGTCCGATTGTGGTTTGCTCGGGAAGCGCTTCGATCAATAGTAACAATCAGAATATTACGTTTAATGGGGCAGTAGATGGTGGCGGTGATCTCACTCTCACAGCAGGTACGGGGAATATTCTCTTTTTAAGAGATATAGGGGCAACGACGCGCTTCGGTCATTTGGCAATCAGCAGCGCGATGAATGTCTCGACAGAATCGATTACGGCAAGCCGCATTACACAGAGTGCAGGAGGTGGTTTAACGCTTTTCCAAGGGGATATTGATACGGATGGGGTTGGCGGTATTCAGTTAACCGGTACAAATTTTACCTGTCAGGGTGATCATGTGACGGCAAATGGGGGGATTTTTTCGGTAAATAATAGTGGGACGTTTACGATGACGGCAGGGTTTACTGCTGGGATCGATGGCGCTTTTGCACAGACGGGAAGTGGTCCTGTTGAGGCTGTAGGTTCTTTTCTCTCCACAAATGGTTCGTTGGACTTTTCTAGTGCGATTACACTTGTAGGAGATCTAACTCTCGGGGGCGATGGGATTACTCTGCAAAATAGTGTTGATGGCTTTTTTGATCTCACGCTCTCTGCTGGTACAGGCGATATTACGCTTGGAAGTGCTGTTGGTGCGACAACGCGATTGGAGGATCTAACCATCACAAGCGCCCATAATGTCGATACTAATGATTTGACTGCTGCTACCATTACTGTTGATAGTTCTACGGGCACTGTTTCCATTATGGGGGATCTGAATACGCTTTCTCCTGGAGGAATTTCTTTTACAGGAACAAATTTTGTGCGCAATGGGAATGTGACGACAACTGGCGGGGGCACGGTTACGATAAATAATAGTGGGACGGTAACGGGGACGCCAGGAAATACAACTTCGATTGATGGCGGCTATTTCTTAAATGGTCCTGGTAGTGTCAATTTTGTCGGTGAGATCACAACAAATAATGGGCCGATTGTTTTTGCAGGGGATGTAACGTTAATTGGTAATGCGAGTTTTACAACGGGCAATGGCGATGTGACATTTGCTAATATTGATGGCGCTCATAATTTAACAATTGATTGCGGTGAGGGAGATTGCACGTTTCAAAATGCAGTGGGGTCGGTAACGCCTCTTTCTGCTCTGACAATTACCAGTGCGGGTAATATTACGGCAGAAGATTCTTTTGCAGCTAGCTCAATTTCTGCTCCCAATGTCTCTTTACATGGCGATTTTCAAGGCCCTGTGACGGTTACAGGTAGCACAAATGTAGTGGGGACGCGTTTCACTTTTGGTGACGATTTTACAGGTGAGGCGTTGACTGTTTCGTTAACCGGAGCGAGCCCGTTTACTTCCGGAAATATTGCTCTTGATGGAGCACTTTCGATTTCAGGTGGGGGCAGTTATCTGTTCGGCGGTGCCATCACAACAACGGCCGATCCAGTAACGATTGCAATTCCTGTTGAGCTCACAGCAGATTCGTCGATTACAACAGCTGGTGGGAATATTACCAGCACGGAGCTTATAAATGGCGCGTTCGATTTAACGCTCTCTTCTGGGAGTGGCGATCTGCAGCTGGGAGTAAATGTCGCATCGCTAACGGTAAGCAGTGGAAATAATCTAACACTTGCCGCGACAACTGCTTCGGGAGCGATTTCTACAACGGTATCAGGTTTAACAACGATTTCAGGAACGCTTCTAGCCGATTCTATCGCTCTTACAACAGCCACAATGATGGCAAATAGTGCGA
>JAJFMI010000093.1 GCA_021772235.1 Chlamydiota bacterium | reverse complement strand
GGCGTCTCCGAGCGAGTCCGAATTGTGCCAGGGGGAAGCTCCGTGCGCGACGGTGCGTTTATGGGCGCGAACGTGGTGTTGATGCCGCCCGCCTTCGTAAATATTGGAGCCTACGTTGATGAGGGCACCATGATTGACTCGCACGCACTCGTCGGGTCTTGTGCCCAGGTTGGGAAGAGAGTGCATCTCAGTGCGGGGGCACAGCTCGGAGGGGTACTTGAACCGGTGGGGCTCCGGCCCGTCATTATTGAGGATGATGTGCTCGTGGGCGGGAACTGCGGGATTTTTGAGGGCACCTTAGTCGAGAGAAGGGCGGTTCTCGCTCCCGGAGTAATTCTCACAGCCTCCACAACGGTGTACGACCTCGTCAACGAGACTCAGCACCGTGCAAAATCGGGGTCTCCGCTCACCATTCCGGCGGGGGCTGTGGTCGTGCCAGGGTCCCGGCCAGCTAGCGGTAGCTTCGCGTCAGAGCTCGGACTATCACTCTACACACCGATCATTGTTAAGTATCGAGACGAACGTACGGACGCCGCCACTGCACTGGAGGACGCGCTGAGATAACTCAGGCAAACGGGGGTCACTCAGCCCTCAACGCCGTAATTGGGTCTATGGATACGGCCCGTCGAGCTGGGAAGAAGCTAGCCGCCCATGCAACAACGGTTAACAGCAACACCATTCCGATGAGTGACGGAGGGTCTACCGGCTCCAGAGCATAGATGAAGCCCGTGACCAATCGGCCTAACATCACCGATGCCGTTCCACCGATGACAACGCCGGTTAGAGCGAGCAACATTCCCTTCCGAACCACCGTTCCCAGAACCGTGGCTCTAGACGCACCCAGCGCTACCTGGATTCCGATCTCACGAGTCCGCTGCAGGACCACATAGGTTAGCACCCCATAGAGACCGATCGCCGCCAATAGCAGCGCCAGTGCGCCGAACAACCCAACCACTATCGCTGCGGTCTGGAATGGGGCAACCCTCGTGCGGAAACCATCTCCAAAGCCCTGAACGTCTCCAACCACAACTGAAGGGTCCGCAGCCTCAATCCGACTCCGAAGATCGGCGATGAGCGGCTGGTTCATTTCCTGTAGGTGAATCACAAATCTCGCGATAGGGACAAAATCCTGACCGACGGGGCGATATACCTGCTGTTCCGGAGAAGCGGGCAACTCCCCCAGGGCGTAATACGTCGCATTCTGGACAACCCCCACAACCTCAACTCCGGGCGCATCCGGGCTATCCCCATGGAGTCGTTTACCCACCGCCGACTCTCCAGGCCAGGCCGTCTCCGCATACGCCTCGTTAACAATCGCAACGGGAGCTGAATCACGCCGATCTTCAAATGTGAACTCACGTCCAGATAACATCGGCATTCCAACTACCGAGAAATACCCGGCACCAACCGCGTTTCTACCCGGAGAGATGAACGGCTGCTGACCCTCCTCGTCTTCGATCGCGAGATATTCGGGATATACGCCTCCGCGCCATGCACCGCGAAAGGGGAGCATCACCGTTGATGACGCCGCAACCACGCCGGGCACACCAGCAACGTCCGATAGCACGCGATCGATATATTGCGGCCCGGAGGTCTCGTCATATCCGAACGCTCCGATCCCCGCAGAAAAGACCACTCGGTTTGAGATATCGAACCCGAGCTCCACAGAGCGAGCCTCCATTAGACTACGGCTGAACAGAAAGGACCCAGCTACCAGCACCGATGACATCGCAACTTGCAACACAACGAGCCCATTCCTCAGACGCAGCCCTGCTCGATCACCGGTTCCGCGTGAGCTGAGATTTGCTCCACCACCGGACCCACCGGCTTGAAGTGCAGGCAAGATTCCAACGCCCCAGGCCATGATAAGTGAAACACTGAGGGCGAAAGCCATGACCGTGAGGTCTGGGGAGAGGCCATCGGTGAAGGTAAGCGGGAGAAGGCGAGACACGGTTGGGCCGGCCAGGTACGCCGCCACGATGCCAACCGCACCGCCAATGAGGCACAGCCAAGTGCTTTCCATGAGCGAGCCTCTGATGATACGCCCTCGGCCCGCACCCAGCGCTATCCTAACTCGGGTGTCCGTCGTTCTTCCGGCCGCCCGCGAAAGTAGGAGCACAACGAGGTTGATCGCGGAGATCAACAAGATGGTTCCAGACGAGGCAAACAGAAGCAGTACTATTCGACGTACCGCATCGCGCTGCCCAGGCAATACGGAAACACCCTTGTGGGCGAGCGCGCTGGACTCTGCGTTTGTCTCCGGATACTGTGCCGAAAGTCCCGCGGCGACGCGCGCCAATTCGGTGTTCGCCTGAGCGACTGAGACTCCATCGGCAAGCCGTCCAACTCCACTGAGCCAATACCACTCATCGTTGGGCATCCTCTCCATCGTGCAGCGGCAAGAGCTAGGATCAATCGTCAAGATGGCTCCGACCGGCAACCAGAGATCCGCCTCGGCCTCCACCGGACTGACACCTCCGAAATTTGGCGGTGTCACGCCAATAACGGTGAAAGG
>JAJFMI010000092.1 GCA_021772235.1 Chlamydiota bacterium | reverse complement strand
TTCCCACTCCACCTTTACCAGCAGCGATTGCAACAATGTTTTTCATGGCCCCATTATCACATAAAAATGACTTTTCTCGTAAGAGAACCACTCATTTTATTTTCTTTTACTATTGAATTGTTTTCATCTAATGATTTATCCTATCATAAGCAGCTTTATTCTATCGAAGATTTATTATAATGTTTTAATATAAATAGTAATGAGAAAAAAATAAGCAGATTAATTGAAAAATATGAAAAAATTTTGACTTTAATTCGAGAAGAAGGCAAAACAAGTTATAATTAACAACCAAACGGTTTCCGAAACTATTTTTTATAAGGAAGGTAAAAATGAGCCAAAACCCCAAAGCAAAATCGCTTGCCGAACTTGAAGACATAATTGCAAAAGCTATTAAAAAAGTCGGTGGATCAAAAGAAAATGATCTATGCAAATACATCCCTATGGATAGCGGAGGATATATCCACCATTTTACTCTACGTAAAATGAAAAGCAAAGATCCTTCAGAGTTACTAGGATTGATAAAAGATCACATTATTAAAGCTGACCGTCCTCGTATTGTAGCTCCAAAACAGAGAGCACCAAGAGGTTCACGCAAACGCCGTGATCAAATTACTTTTACTAAAGGACAATTAGAGCGCCTATTAAATCTTGCTCGCCTTTCCGGTGATAAAGAAATGATTTCAATTTTAAGCCCAAAAAAATCACTAGCCGCTGCTAAGCGCGAATTGATTCAAGCTGTTCGTCACGGTATTGTGAAACAAGAGTATTGGGACAACTATATTGAGTCCGTAAATGCCCATGAAATGGTAGCGCAAGCTACGGCAATGGAGTATTCTGGCGCTCCAGCATCAGAATAAAAGAATTAAATTTTTAATTATGCACGCAGAAAGTCTTCTGCGTGCGTTTTTTTTCTTGAAATACATTCACACTTCTCTTATAATGAAGTGTTCTAAACAAACATCTGTCTTTATAACAAAGACAGTAGCAAATTAAAGGAAAAATTGCTATGTCAACTGCAACAAACAAAGAGTTTGGAAAGTGGCGATCAATGCTCTGGCCGGTACACGGTTTCGAGCTAAAGAAACTACTACCTATGTTTCTTCTCCTGTTTTTCATCCTTTTTAATTATACAATTTTAAGAGACACAAAAGACACACTTATCGTGACGTCTACAGGTCCAGAAACCATTACATTCCTCAAATTCTGGGGCGTAATGCCGATGGCCATCTTCTTTGTGATCATCTATTCTAAAATGAGTAATATCTTGAGCAAACCCGCTCTGTTTTACGCAACAATTGTTCCATTCATTGCATTCTTTGCACTTTTTGCTACAGTACTCTACCCAAATAGAGAATTCCTACACCCAACAGAACTCTGCGACAAAAAGCAAGCAATCCTTCCACTAGGATTTAAAGGATTTGTTGATATTTTCCGTCACTGGACCCTCTCCTTATTCTACGTTATGTCAGAAATGTGGGGCTCAATGGCACTCTCTCTTCTATTCTGGGGATTTGCTAACGATATCACGAAAGTATCAGAATCTAAGCGTTTCTACTCTCTTTTTGCAGTAGGTGGAAATGTGGCACCAATTGCTTCGGGATTTTGTATTATTCTCTGCTCAAACATTAGAGATAAACTTCCTGCAGGCGTTGATGCATGGCAAATGTCTTTAAACCTCATGATGACCCTCGTTGTTATAGCTGGTTTTTGCGCAATGGGCGTCTACTGGTGGATCAATAAGAACGTTCTTACAGACGAGCGTTTCTATGACCAAAATGCGATTAAGCAGAAAAAAGAGAAGCCTAAGATGTCGATTAAAGAATCTTTTGCATACCTTTGCAAGTCAAAATACATTGGCTGTATCGCAATGATCGTGATCTGCTACGGAATCGCAATTAATCTTTGTGAAATCACCTTTAAATCCCAACTTAAAACAATGTTTCCTAACCCAAATGACTACAGCACATTTATGGGAAGATACTCCATGATGACCGGAGCACTTACCATCTTTATGGCTCTGTTTGTGGGAAGTAACGTAATCCGCCGCTTTGGCTGGAAAGTGGGAGCGCTCTTTACTCCAGTAGCTCTTGCTGCAACATGCGCGTTTTTCTTCTCCTTTGTTCTTTTCAAAGGTCAAGTAGCCCCATTGATTGCATTCCTCGGAACAACTCCGCTAATGCTAGCTGTAATCTTTGGAACAGGTGCGACAGTTATTAGTAAATCGGCAAAGTACACACTTTTCGATCCAACAAAAGAGATGGCCTACATCCCACTTGACCAAGAACAGAAGGTTAAAGGGAAAGCGGCTATTGACGTTGTGGGAGCGCGACTTGGAAAATCTGGTGGCTCTCTAATCCAACAAGGATTATTGATTCCACTTCATTCGGTTTCCCGAATCACACCTTACGTAGCAGGAATTCTTGCCTTTATCATCCTTGTTTGGATGGCATCTGCAAGAGCCCTGAGCAAGCGTTTCAACGCGCTTACATCAGGCAAAGAAGAAGCACCAGCTGCTCCTGCAAAAGCCCCTCAGGATTTAACTCCCGAGAAGGCATAATTAGCCAACAAAAAAAGCCCCGCAAATGCGGGGCTTTTTTTATGCCATTTTATTTTTTAGTAGGCTCCTGCGCACCTTGAAAGGTATTCCTAATGCCTAACGGCAGAACGCGAGTCCAAGAATAACTTGCAGTAGCAATCACGCCACCCCACCCAAAAGCAGCAAGTTCTTTTTCTAGCTTTAGAACTTTTAAAGAGCGATCAACCAAAAAATACGAAATCACTGGAAGACCTATTAAACCAAGATAAATATAACCTGGCCCCTTTACCGTCCACTTAACCGCACCAGTTGCTGGTTCTACCACTCTCGTATTTACTTTATTGGCAAAATTATACAAAGCACTCTGGATATAGGAAAATGTATCCTTTGCAACCGTGCATAATTTCTCCCTTGTGGATTTTTCGTCTGCTGCGGATTTTTCGTCTGCTGCGGGCTGTATTTTTCCATCAATAATTAATTTTGATTCTCCTGCATCAGCTGAGCTTCCTCCCTCTATTCTTCCTGACATAACTTACCTCCTTGTTTTTTAATTGAACTTCAACTTATCTTTGCTAAATCTTAAGAAATACCAGAGTATTTGAAAAGGAATTTCGCTACAACAAAAATTTTCCTTGGATCTTTAGACAAAAAAAGTGAGCGAGTTTCCTCGCTTACTTTTCTTATGGATTTTCTATTGGCTTGCTTCTTCTGAAGATTTCTTCGCTAGCTCTCTTGAATAGAAAACCAACTTTTTTAAATATGGAGCTGCATATTCGGTAAATTTATCCTTTAACAGCGGCGTTAATCCTGTTGGATCAATATGTTCGAAAAAGGTGTAAGAAAAATATACCGTCAGAACCAGTGATGCAGCAAATGGTAACGCTTGCACCCAAGAGCCTATCCAGCGTACA
>JAJFMI010000091.1 GCA_021772235.1 Chlamydiota bacterium | reverse complement strand
TTACATACTCATTCATCTCGCAAATAGTCCAGTTAAATTTTTCAATGGTCCGATAAGCTTCTATCAACTTTTCATTTTGAATTCCTGTTGGTATTTCAATCGAGCTATTCCAGTTTTTAAAATAGTAAATCCACTGCTCTTCTATTGTCTTTAGGTCAGCTGCATTTTTTATAAACTTAGGCAACTCGAGTAAGAGATAGCTCACATCATTCTTAGTGCGAAAACACAATATTTCATCATCTTCTGGAAAAAGCAGATAAGGCGATATGGTAAATAAAATCACAGGCATTTGATAGTGATGCTTAAGCTTTACATGCGTTGAGGTATCAACACCCCATTTTAATCCCTGACTTTCTAGTTGTATTATGAATGTTTTACCTTTGTCATTCCGACATTTTATACAAAAAACAGCAAATCTCTTCCCAATACAATCAACTGGAGTACCCGAAGATATAATTGCCGCTTCAACAATTGTGCTAGAACCAAAAGAACAAAAAGCATTTAAAAAACTAAGCAAACAAGGCTGGTTTTCGTAAAACACCTTCTGAAAAACGAGATGGTTTCCCGGATCTAAATAACGACCTACCATTTGAGGTTCCAACTTCTTACTCATATTTCCTCTTGCCAAGAGGTTAAAGAAATTGTTCTTTACTCACAACACCATTCGTCGATGAGGGTGGCAACAAGGCCGCTCCAGCCGGTTTGGTGCGAAGCACCTAAACCGCGTCCCGTATCTCCGTGATAGTGCTCGAAAAAGAGCAGGTGATCCTTGAAATGCGGGTCTGTTTGAAAACGTTCATCATCTCCATAAATGGGGCGGCGTCCATCTTTATCACGCCGAAAAAGGCTGATAAGCCCTTCTGAAAAGGTTTTTGCCATTTCGTGAAAGGTCACTTCCCCTTCTTTGCAGGGAACTTTTTCTTGGTCTCCCAATAGTTCATCGAGTTTTTTAAGCGAGTCGATGAAGAGAAATGATGTTGGAAACCAGACAGGTCCACGCCAGTTTGAATTCCCACCTTTAAGCACAGCTATCGATTCACCCGGTTCGTAGGTAATGGAATTGCCAAGCATTTCGTAGGGATTTTTCTCATGATATTTGGATAGGCTGCGCAGGCCGTAATCGGAACGAAATTCTTCCGGGTCGTAGACACGGGAGAGGACGCGTTTGATTTTATCCAATTTCGTTAGGGCAAGCAGATATTTTTTTTCTCCACCAACTTCCACTTCTGTCACGCAGCGCGATGTAAGATCATTGCGATTTTTCATAAACCAGCGAAAGTTTTTCGCGAATTCCGGGTATTGTGCGAGTTCAGAATCAGAGAGAAAATCCATGGCATAGAGCGGGATAATTCCGACGAGGGAGTGCACCATGATGCGTTTTTGCGTGCCATCGGGATAACTCATCACGTCAAAGAAAAAGCCCTCTTCTTCACACCAGATCTGTACTTCGCGAGCTTCAGATGCTTCGAGTGCGGCGGCAATATAGACGTAGTGCTCAAAAAATTTCGTTGCCATCACTTGATAGTCGGGATCGTTTTTCGAAAGCTCGAGCGCCATGCGCATAAGGAGAAGACAAAACATGCCCATCCAACCGGTTCCATCAGATTGCTCGATACGGCCGCCGCCAGGAATTTCGGCACTGCGATCGATAACAGTAATGTTATCGAGGCCAAGGAATCCACCTTCAAAAACGTTATTGCCGCAACGGTCGACGCGATTGACCCACCAGACAAAGTTGATAACGAGCTTATGATAGCATTTTTTGAGGAAGGAAAGATCGCCTTTTCCCGCGCGTTTCTCTTCCATTTTGTAAAGACGCCAGGCGGCCCACGCTTGGACGGGCGGATTGAGTTCGGAAAATTCCCATTCGTAGGCAGGGATTTGTCCGTTGGGATGCTGGAATTGATCGAAGAGGAGTAGCCAGAGTTGTTCTTTGGCAAATTCCATATCGGTGAGGCCAAGAGCGATGGTATGGAATGCGAGATCCCATGCGGCAAACCAGGGGTATTCCCATTTATCTGGCATGGAAAGGACGCGTTTGGAAATGAGGTGGCGCCAGTGAATATTTCGTATGGAGCGGCGGCTATCTGGCGGCGGGTGTTTTGGATTATCTCCCACAAGCCAGCGATTTACATCGAGAAGATAGATCTGTTTGCTAATGGACATGCCTGCTAAGGCTTGTCGCTGGATGCTTTTATCTTCATCAGAAGCGTTTTTTGGGTGGATACTTTCGTAATATTCATCCGCTTCTTTTTTGCGCTTCGCTACAATTTTCTCCACATCGGCGACTGATGCAGACTCTTGATCGGTTAAGCGAAAGGTCAACACTTTAGAGCTTTTTGCTGGGATGGAAATCGAGTCGTAGTGCAGTGCTGCTTTTGTCCCCTCATTTTTAGGATTGATGCAAGCTTCGCCATCAATAATATGGCGGTGAAAAGCATCTTTTACATAGGGAGTAGCGCTCTGGCCGCCACAAAAAAGCTCTTCATGTGTCTCATTATGCGTGAAGAGAGCCTTGCCTTTGCCATCACTTTTAAGATAGCGCTTCCCAAGGGTATAAGGGAAATTAAGAAGGGGTAGTGGATCACTCGCTGAATCATCGGCGATGAGTTCGCCCTCTTTTCCTAAGCAAATCTGAGGCCGCTGCTTCTTTTCATGCC
>JAJFMI010000010.1 GCA_021772235.1 Chlamydiota bacterium | reverse complement strand
GTTTTTCTTGAGAAAGTGTTCCCTCCACCTCTAAGTCCGCTTCAAATTGCGAATCGCGAAAACCCATAAATCCAACTGGAACAATTGTTGTTCCTTGATGAATCAACTGATAAAAGGAGTGCTGGCCGTTTGTGCCTGGCTCTCCCCAAATAACTGGTCCAGAATCAACATCCACAGGTTTTCCCTGCCGATCCACTCTTTTGCCATTCGATTCCATATCGAGCTGCTGCAGATGCGCAGTGAAACGAATCATCGCTTGTGAATAGGGAATAATAGCTAAAGTAGGCAGGCCAAGAAAATTACGATTCCAAACGCCAAGCAGAGCAGCAATCAAAGGTAGATTTTTTTTGGGGTCGCGCTCTAAAGCCGCTTCATCCATATTTGATGCCCCGCGCAAAAAGTCGAGAAATTTTTCCATTCCAATAGCAAAGGCAATTGTAACCGCGCCAACCATCGATGTAACAGAATAGCGCCCTCCAATATAATCCCACATGTAAAAACTTTCCTTATACCGGTCGGGATCATCCATAGGACTTCCTTTACCTGTGACGGCCACAATGTACTCTTTGGGATCGAGGCCAAGATCCATATACCGATTGCGGAAAAAGCTCTCGTTTGTACGCGTCTCTAAAGTTGTTCCCGATTTAGACACCACCACTACAAGTGTTTTTTTCATATCAAGGCGACGCAGCACGCTCATTGCGTCATCGGGATCGACATTAGAAACAAAATGCACGCGCCGCCCTGGTCTTTTGAAAGTCTCTAAGGCCATATAAATCGCCCGCGGTCCTAAATCCGAACCACCAATACCAACTTGCACAATATCGGTAAAAATTTCGCCCTGATCTACCTCTTCTAGAAATTTCTTTAATTTCTCTAATTCTACATAGGCACCTTTCGTCGCCTCTTCCATTTTTGCGCTCTTTCCAAAAAGATCACGCATCGCCGTGTGCAACACCATCCGCTCTTCGCTCTCATATCCTTCGATTTTATTGAGGACGGCACCTTTTTGCATCTGCTCTAACTGGTCAACGGCTTTTGTCTCTTCTGCTAAAGAAAAAAGCGCGTCCATGGTTTTGCGATCGACACGTTCTGTTGGATAGAGCAATTTCAGCCCTGCTGCAGAGGCCTGAAACTCTTCAAAACGCTTGGAGTTCAAAGCATCCTTTTCTGTCAGATCAAAGGGGTTTTCAGAAAGTTTTTTGATAGTTTCGAAAGAGCTGAGTTCACGCATAGAAAATTCTCTAAAATTTTCCCTCTTTATAATTGAAAAATAATCGCTTGTAAAGGTAATATAGAAACTTGTTCGGGGTATAGCGCAGCTTGGCTAGCGCGACTGGTTTGGGACCAGTAGGTCGGGGGTTCAAATCCCTCTACCCCGAAACTTTTCCTCCAGCAGCACAAAATCCATCAACCATTCTCTCACCCATTGGTGATAGATCGAAACACTTTAGCTCTGCTAACTCGTCCCAGCTCGTAGTAATTGTCGATTCAAAAATTAATCTATATGGCTGGCTGATCGCGCGTAATTTTGTTTCCACATCCGGCTGATAATACTCATTTTCTGGAATGATGACACCAAGAGTCGTTTCTGGTGGGGCGGTTTCAGGAATCTCTCCACTCCCTAAAAATCCCCCAACAGAATTCCCATCCTGCCAGCGCAAACCAAAAATGGGAAATTCCACACCTCTTAAGGCCAATTCAATATGAGGAAAACGCTCTTTATTGAATAACTGGAGCGGCTTTGCAACGCTATTGCAATCTAAAAGAGCAAACGCCGGTAAACCTTCAGGCAGTACCGCCGCTAACGAGTGCAGGTATTCAGAGAAAAGCGTGAGGGAAAACTCTTCAATTGATCCCTCCTGTTGCATATTTTCTGTGATGACCAATTTCTCCCAAATACGTGCGGAACCCTCATAGAGAATCAGACCGATACTTTTTGGGTAATTTGGTAAAATCTTTTCGCAAAAATGCTCCACAGCAAGCTTGTAAGAATTCAGAGAGACTAAATCCTCTACATTGAGCAGGTCAATGCCAAAGTTCAGCTTCCATAAAATGTAGCCATCAAAATCCACTTGTTCCCAATTGAGATCAGCAGATAAATCCGCTTGTAGTTCAACCACTGCGCCATTGTATCCTAATTCAGGATCGTAGCCCGCAATGCTTTCAGCAATTTTGGGAACAAAAAGCTCCCCGTCCAAAGTGTAGCGAAAAGTTTCAGCTTCCATTTACGTATTCAATGTAATGAATGGTACGACCAAGTCTATTCCAGAGATTTTTAAAATAGGAACTGCCATAGTTTTCCCGATCAGTAATAAAATAGGGCTTGGGATGAGAAGCAGTAAATGCTTCATCCTCTTGCATAACCGCAATCATCTGCTGCGCGTAAGTCGGATGATCCGTCACAAAGAGGGATTTTTCATTTGGAATAAGGATACGAGAGAGCTCTTTTGCAAAAGGTGCCTGGATCAAGCGATGTTTGGCATGGCGATCTTTTGGCCATGGATCGGGAAAGTTCACAAATGTTTTTGTGATCGCACTATCATTTAAATAATAACGAGTAAAAGTTAACGCTTCGCCAGTAACAATAAAAAGGTTTTTTAGCCCCGCTCTTTTCGCTTTCGAAAAGATCTGCTTGGCGCGGCGAAACTGCTTTTCTACGGCGATCCAATTTACATCAGGATTCTCAAGGGCACGCTCAATGATCCACTCCCCATTTCCACTGCAAAATTCTACATAGACAGGATTTTGATTTTCGAAAACTTGTTCCAATCTTAAACGACCAAAAGCGACATGCTCTTGATAATATTCGGGAACAAAAAGTAGCATGCCATCTTGGTAGGGGCGGCGCTCATCCCATTTGTAAGGGTAAATGAAGAGATCAGGTTTCATTGTGCTTGTAATATTGTTGACTTTTGGCGCATCTGCCAGCGCATTGTTACAAGAGGATCATTCCATGAAAGCGCGGAAAAATCAACCCAATAATCAATACGAGTAGCAGGAGATGCGAACTTTTTATTTTTTTTAAACGTGCCAAATTTGTGCCCTGAACCCTCGCCCAAAAGCAAACTGCCCAAAGCAATGAGGGCGGTACCAGCTGTGCCAAACAGAAATTTAAGAGGCAGGCGGATCCAACGAGGCAAAAAATTTCGAAATAGATCCTTTAAACGCACGCGGGTCGGGATATTGAGTCCCGTCG
>JAJFMI010000090.1 GCA_021772235.1 Chlamydiota bacterium | reverse complement strand
TTTTGTCACGTTCTTCAAACGTCTGGTCAAGGGCGAGTTTCCCGATGACCGAGCGCATAGTGGTTTGCGCAATTTGCGTTGTGGCAAAGAGGTAATCTGTGATTCCGTAAGAAGCTTTTACCGGATCCATTACCTGCAGATAGAGCACGCCATCGACTTCTACGGCGATGTTATCCTGCGTGATACAGACTTGCATCGCCACATCGAGTGCGATTTCTTTCAAAGAGTGGCGGTAGGCAACGCGATCGATAAAAGGAATGATGAAATTGAGTCCCGCATTGAGGGTACGATGGTACTTTCCGAGACGTTCTATCACATACGCTTTGCGATGTGGTACGATGTGAAAAGCTTTAAGCAAAATAATAAGTAGGGGCGCTGCGGCCCATAAAATGGGATTGTTCATGTAAATATGTTAGCGTCTTTTTCATTAATTTTCAAGATGTTACAATTTAGACGTGGATTATAAAAATATTATTGTAAGAATGCCCAACTGGCTGGGCGATTTGGTGATGGCAACGCCGATTCTTGCGGACTTAAGAAAATACTTTCCGCAGGCGACAATCACCGCCATGTGCCAAAAACCCGTTCACGAACTTTTAGAAAAAGACCCAAACGTCAATGAAATATTTTCTTTTGATAAGCCGGGAAAAATGAGCCGACATGAAGAGCGTCGAGGGATTGTGCAGAAAGTCCAAGCGGGCAATTACGACTTGGGCATTTTGCTCACAAACTCCTTCTCTTCTGCTTGGCTTTTTCAACAGGGGAAGGTGAAAAATCGCATCGGCTTCACCGGAAACTGGCGCCGATTTCTACTCTCACATCCAATAAAAAACCCAAGGGAAAAAGAGCATCTTGTCACAACGTACAAACGCTTGCTTGTACCGCTCGGTATTCCGATTTCCGAAGCCAAGCCGGCTCTTTATTTAGATGAAGACGAAAAATCCCATGCGCGCAAGATGCTAGAGCAATTTGATGTGCCGGAAAATGCCAAACTGATTGGTATTCATCCTGGTGCTGCTTATGGCGAGGCAAAATGTTGGTTGCCTGAGCGCTTTCGCAAAGTGGCAAAACAGCTTTTAGAAAAAGACCCCAATACTTACGTTCTGTTTTTAGGAACAGGAGCGCAAAACGAATTGATCAAAACTATTTGCGAAGATCTTCCTAGCCGTGCAGTGAATATGGCCGGTAGTACGAATATTCGGCAGCTCATGGCTTTAATTTCGCAAGTACGAGTACTGCTTACAAATGATAGCGGACCAATGCATGTGGCAAGTGCCCTCGGAGTGAAACTTGTTGCACTATTTGGATCGACTAATTCCATAGCGACAGGTCCCTATAATGGCGGTACGATCATCAATAAAAATGTCTCTTGCTCGCCCTGCTATAAACGCGTCTGTCCAATCGATTTTCGCTGCATGAAACAGATTACAACAGAGGAGGTAGTGGATGCGATTACTCGGCAATCCTCTTGATCGACTTTTAAAACGTGCGGCAAAAAAAAATGAGAAGCGCTTTCTTTTTTTATGGAATCGCGGACTCGGAGATATTCCTTTGGGACTTTATGCGTTGGGCGAGCGTGTTCGCAAATATTTGCCCGACGCCAAAATTACCTATTTGACACGTCCCGATTTAGCAGATTGTTTTCGCATGTTGCCAAAAGTTCATGTTGCGATTGCACCTTCCATGCAGCGGGGCAAAGCAAAAAGCATAGAAGAGTGGGCAATAGAAGCGGGCATTTCCCTAAACGATTTTGATCACGTGCTAGAAAAAATCGATCCCACTCGCTGGCTCTCCTGGCAGCTGGGAAAGTTGATTCCTAAACTTATCTGGAATCCCAAGTGGAATGCGCTCGTAGAAAAATTCCCCATTCAAGAAAATGCCATTGGCGTGCATGTGCAGTCGGAGACAAAGGGATTTTACGGTTATACAAAAGATTGGCCTCAAACGTGCTGGGAAGAGCTTTTTGCGCGTTTTCCTGAAAGGCAATTTGTGCTCTTTGGGATGAAAAAAGAGCCGATTTATGCAGCGAAAAACATCCTTGATCTGCGCGGCGAAACAAATTTGCATGAGATGCTCTCCATAATGAAAAACTGCTGTCGCACAGTAATTGCGCCTGATTCCGGAATTCTCTCCACACTTTATTATGTGGACGCGCCGTTTACCCTGCGCTTAATATCATTATGGGCGGATCCGCGCCAAGGTGTTTTGCGCCAAAAAGTCGCCTCGCCCAATCCAGGCCTTGACCATATTCCTTTGATCGGAAAAGATGAAAACGTAGCCAACATAAAAATTGATGACATCGCCCAGCTCATTACCTAATCAACCCTTTGACGAAAAACTCTTTTGTCAGCAGAAAGAGCTCATCGTTGCGCCCAAACCATCTTTAGACCCTACATTTACTCCTCCGCAAAATTTTGTCACAAGTGTGCCAATAGGAAAAGGCGCACGCGCCATCCAGGAGGGGAAAGTAGCCTGTATTGTATGTGCAGGAGGAATGGGAACGCGTTTAGGGATTTTGGGACCAAAAGGCACGGCTAAAGTTTTGGAAGAGAAAACGCTCTTTCAGCTGCTCTGTGAAAAGGCCCCCAAAGGCGCGCCTATTGCGATCATGACATCGCCACAAAACGATCACGCAACGCAGGAGTTTTTCTTAAGCCACAACCATTTTGGACTACAAGTCGAATTTTTTGTGCAAAACGAGCTACCGCTTATGGATATAACGGGCAACTGGTTTGCGGACAAAAATGGGAAAACTGCCATGGCGCCCGATGGCAATGGTGAAGTTTTACAACTTCTCTATAAAAGTGGCATTTATGAAAAGTGGCAAAAGAGGGGAGTTGAGTATGTTAACATTCTTCCCATAGATAATCCCTTAGCCGACCCATTTGATCCTGAGCTTATCTCCCTTATGATTGAAAAACGCGTGTCACTTAGCATTAAAGCCATAGAGAAATGTGATTGTCATGAACATCTTGGACTTTTAGCAGAAAAAAACAACCGTATTTATGTTCTCGAATATTCTGAATACAAACAAAAAAAGCTCGATAGCTGGACCATAGCGAACGCCGGACTCTTTGCTGTTACCATGGCTTTTATTGAAAAAGTTCATGGCGCCACATTGCCGCTGCATCTAGCAAAAAAAAATTTGGGCGAGAAAAAAGTTTATAAATTTGAAAAATTCAATTTTGATCTTTTCGCACATAGCAACTCTTATGCAGGCATCATTTCTGACAGAAAAAAGTGCTTTTCTCCTCTGAAAAATGCCACCGGTCCCAATAGCTTTGAGACAGTCCGCAAAGACCTACAATAAATCAGAAAAGTCGACGATCTCTGCAAAAAAATGCGACTCTTCCAACTCGTCACTAACTCCATTCACATGAATCAATATTGGTTTGACGGAAAAACCTTTTGGTATGGCGAGTCGAGAGATTTTTTCTTTTACTTCGTTGATCACGCTTGTGGGAATTTTACTTTTGGAAAATTTGATTTCAAAAAGATAGAGAACATTAAACGCTGTCTGAACAAGTAGGTCCACTTGGCAACCTTGAAAATCTCTAGATTTTCTCTGAAAATAGGGACCTTTTTTTGTAACCTCTTCAAATGAATAGCCAAGACTTTTCCAAAGAGTATTGAAATTATTGAGAACAAGATTTTCAAACTGTAGTCCCATAACAGCAGACCAGCCTGGCAAGCTAAAAATGCTTTTTGTGCGAAAAGTATCGTCCAAAATTTGTTCACGATGAGGAGCAATGAATTTTAGATAGAAGCGTAAGTAATTATCGCTTAATCGAAAGTAGCTAAGATTGGACTGCTTGCTGTTTTTGATGTTCCAGGTGTATTCGCGTGCCACAAATCCTGCTTGGATTAGATCATTTAAATATTCGGAACAGACCCCCGTTGGTTGCACTTTTAGAGTTTGGTAGATATCGGATAAAGTGGCGCGCCCTTCAGCAAGTCGAATGATAATTTTTTTATAGAGAGGGCTTCTTGAGGAGAAGAGATCGTGAAAAATGCGCTCAAACTCTTTAACTAAGATTCCTTCTTTGCGAAAACAGAGTCTTTGTAAATTGTGCTCAGCTGTTTGTGAGGGTAGAATTTCTTCTAAGTAGCGAGGTACCCCTCCAGTTACGCTCAGGACTTTAAACATCTCAAAAGGAGAAGAGAGTTCTGGGTGAGGCTCCCAAAACTGTTTGCATATAGGTAGAGGGAGCTCATCTAAAACCAGATCAAGGGAGATGCGACCCATAAAGCCTGTGCTGCTAAGAATATTTTTCTCAATCCAACTGGAAACAGAACCGCAAATAATAAGAATCAATTTGGGATTTTTAGAAAATAGATCGTCCCAAGCGTTTTTGAGCTTACCCAAAAAGTTAGGATCTTTGGCACCAATCCAAGAAATTTCATCTAATACGAGAAGGAGTTTTCCTGATTGAGTAAACCTTCCCAAATGAGAAAATAGATCGCCCCAATCGTCGGCTCTTGGTAGGGGAATGTTGAGATTTTGTGCCATCTGTCTGGCAAACTCTTCTCTTTGGCTCTCTTTTGTCGTCTCATCATGAGGGGGGAGCCCCGAAAACTTTAGTGGTTTTATTTTCTTGCCAAACTCCTCAATCAGGCGACTTTTTCCTATTCGACGCCTTCCGTGAATGACAACCAAGCTACTGCTTCTTTTTTTAAAAAGCTCTTTAAGCGCACTCAGCTCCTTTACTCTTCCAACAAACCTTGTCATATTTTTAAGAATAGCAAAACTCATATCATAAAATCAAGAAAATGAGATTTTATGATATGGATCAATAGCTTGGTTCACATCACAAAACCCGGGAAATCGGATTTTATGATATGTGTGTTTTCGTAAGTTATTAATAATCAACAGCTATTCAAAAATTGCATTTTGCGTTCATTTTGATATATAATGACTGGTATGAAAATTGCATATCTTGGTTCTGGGGCGTGGGGTTTTAGCCTAGCCCGACTTTTAGCTGGAAATGGTCACGAAGTGGTCATTTGGACAATCGAAAAAGATCTACCCGATCATTTCGCAAAAACAAAACGGCACCCCCGTTTTCCCGACATCGAAGTGAAAGGCTCATTTCGCTATACATTTGACATTGAAGAAGCGTTAGATGGCGCAGAACTCCTTGTTGAATCGGTGACGTCAAAGGGGATGCGCTCTGTTTTAGAGCAGCTTGTTAAATTAGGAGTGGAACTACCGCCTTTTGTCATCACATCTAAAGGAATTGAACAGGGGACAGGGTTTTTATTACCGGAGCTGGCAAGAGAGGTTTTGGGCCCTAAGGCAAAAATTGCCTGTTTAAGCGGTCCGACACTCGCTTTAGAAGTTTTGCATGAGTTGCCCGCTTCTGTTGTGAGCGCATCAGAAGATGAAGAGCTGATGCACCTTGTCGGAAAAGCTTTTACTACTTCAACTTTCCGCGTCTATCCCAACACTGATATGATCGGCGTTGCTTTTGGCGGCGCGATGAAAAATATCATTGCGATTGCTAGTGGTATTTCTGATGGTTTGGGC
>JAJFMI010000089.1 GCA_021772235.1 Chlamydiota bacterium | reverse complement strand
CTCAAGCCCCGTTCGCGCAAAATCGCAAAAAACCTCGATATGAAAGCATCACTGCTTTCCGCATTTTTTCTCCTTGTCGCCTTCATTTTTTCCTTCGTTCAGCAAAATCTTTCCGACGTCAGCTTAACCATCGTCTACTTTCTTGCTGGAACACCCGCCCTCATTCACACCATCAAAGACCTGCGCAATTTGACGATCAACATCGACGTGCTCATGACACTTGCCGCACTTCTCTCATTTTTTATCGGCTCGCAAATGGAAGGCGCGCTCCTGCTCGTTCTTTTTTCCCTTTCGCACTCCATGGAACACGCCGTTTCTGCTAAAGCCAAAGGCGCCCTCCACAAACTCAACGAACTCTCCCCGCACTTTGCTACCATTATCGAAGCTGACGGCACCCACTTTGAAAAAGCCGTTCGTGAAATCAATCCCGGCGAAAAAATCCTCGTTAAAGCGGGCGAAACCATCCCCCTCGATGGAAAAGTTCTTTCCGGCTCCTCCTTCCTCAATCTCGTGCATCTCACAGGCGAAAGCTTGCCCATCCCAAAAAAAGCCGAAGACATGGTGCAAGCAGGAAGTAAAAACCTCGACGGCTCCCTCACATTAGAAGTGACAAAAAGCTCCAATGAGTCCACCCTCTCTCGTATCGTAAAATTGATGGAAGAGGCGCAGGAAAGCAAACCGCGCCTGCAGCGCTTTTTTGATCGTTTCGGCCGCATTTACGCCACCTCTATTATTGGCCTTGCCGCCCTCTTCGCTTTTACCCTTCCGCTTTTCGGCCTCACATTTCTCGGTCCCGAAGGCGCCCTTTACCGCGCCCTCGCATTTTTAATCGCCGCTTCCCCCTGCGCACTTATTATCGCAACACCAACAGCCTACCTCGCAAGCATGAGCGCCTGCGCAAAACGCGGCATACTATTAAAAGGCGGCGTTACCCTAGACGCCCTTTCTGAATGCAAAAATATCGCCTTTGATAAAACCGGCACCCTGACAACTGGCAAACTCCAACTCATCCAAATCACCCCCTATTCCCCCGACGCACTTGCCATCGCCGCTGCATTAGAGAGTCACGCGCATCACCCAATCGCTGACGCCATCATCCAAAAAGCCAAAGACGAAAAACTCACCCTCCCCCAAATCGCAAATTTTGAATCAAAAGCTGGCTACGGACTCATGGGAGACATAAACGGCAAGCGCGTAGCTATCGGCCACGCCGCATTTATCGAATCGCTCCTCGGAAAAACTCCCGACTTTGAAAACCAAGGCAAAATGGTCACCCTGTTACTTCTCGGTGATCAAACCTACACATTTCATTTTGAAGATCAGCTACGCGAAACAACCAAGACCGCCACCGAAAACCTCTCCCAAAATTACGAACTCTACATGTTTACCGGAGATCATGAAGAGAGCGCGAAAAACATCGCCCACCTCACCGGCATCAAAAATTACAAAGCGAACCTGCGCCCCGACGACAAACTGCGCATCATCACAGAAATCTCCGATAAATCCCCCCTCGCCATGGTTGGTGATGGAATTAATGACGCCCCTGCTCTTGCCCGCGCCCACGTCGGAATTTCCCTCGGAACAATCGGATCTGACACCGCCATCGAAGCTTCCGATATCGTCATCCTCAACGACGACCTATCCTCCCTTTCCTGGCTCACAAAAAAAGCGAACAAAACCATGCGCATTGTGCGCCAAAATCTCACCCTCGCTCTCGGTGTTATCGTCCTTGCAACCACTCCTGCAATCCTCGGTCTTGTCCCTCTCTGGATGGCCGTTCTTCTCCACGAAGGCGGCACCATCGTCGTCGGCCTAAACAGCCTCCGCCTCTTGAAAAAATAGCTCTTATTTAATAAAGTCATTGCAGAGTTGTGAAGGAGCATTAAATAACATGTCCGGTCTAAACATTTATGATGCACTGAATTCAATCAATTGGGTCGATCAAAACAGCATTCTAATTCAAGAACTAAATCAAGCTATTGAACTCGACTGCGATGACCGAGTTGGTAGAGCATTAATCCAAATTGATGATTCTCTCGCTTTTCAAAGCCAATTAGCACCTCTCCTCTATAAAGTGATCACTCAAAAAAAAATAAACGCATTGAAAGCAATCCTTAAACATCCTAAAACCGACCCCAACATTATGATCAATGAGGATAAGACTGCATTGATAGTTGCTGTTGAATCTAATTATTTAGAAGGCGTAGACCTCCTAATAAAAAATGGAGCAGTAACAAACTCATTAGACGCTGATGGCTGGACCGTTTTGGATTTAGCTGCAAATTTTGGCTTTATCGAAATCGTCATACTACTTATTAATCATCAAAAAATCGAAATAACAAAACATCATCCCATACCAGCAGCAGCCTTATTTTTTCATCCGAATACAAAAGAGATCATCATGATTTTACTCCAATATGGAGCAGACCCCAACGCTGTCATTTCTAACCCTGAAGAACCGAATATAAAACAAACTGCTCTTCACTGGCTGTGTGAAACAGAACTTGAAGATCCACACGAAAATCAATTCCTCTTAGAGACTGTAGCGCTATTGCTTCAAAACCAAAAAACTGACCCAAATATTATTGGCTGCCAATTTAATCCTAAAAGCCCCCTTGAGCAAGCTGTTTGGTTTGAGAAAATTGAAATTGCGAAAGCCCTACTAAAACATCCTAATACAGAACCAAATATTCTTGATGATGATGGTCTCTCCATTCTTCACAAAATTGCACAGGGTGAAATTTCTACTACTGATGATATGTTAGAAGTTTTACTGGCGTCTGATAAAGTTGAAGTTGATACCCTATCAAAAAATGGGGAAACAGCCCTCTACTTTGCCGCAGCAACCCTCGATAACAATTTAGCAACCCAACTCTACAACCGGGGCGCCTGCCCACATAAAGCGAGAGAAATCTATGAAAGACTACATCAAGATCAGCTTGATGATGAAGTCTTAGACCTAATCGATTCTTTATCTGGAAGATTAACAAAGAGCGCTGCAAATTAATAAAAAACAGGCCCCTATTGTCAATATTACGGATTTACTCCTATATAAAATCTTTAAAAAACCCGGTAGTGTGCGAAGCAGCATAACGGCTTGTTATCGCAAAGCAAAATGAAAAAACTGCCGCAATGACAGTATAGAAATACGGCTTTGCGGCAGTTTTTTTATTTGGCGAAGCGAGAACAAGACGAACAACCCAATAGGAAAATTATTCCGTCCACAACTAATAACCTCTGTTTATATAATAATAGTTAGAGGCCTACTTAGTTATGATTTGGAAAAAACGTAAGCAGAAAAAACTTACCGAACAAGAGGTAGAAGGCGCGGTCAAGAAGGAGAGCGAGCTTTTTGAGGACTACTTCCATTGGCTAGAAGCCCATATGCCTCCCAGTTTCTTTGAAGAAATTGAGCCTCTTCACGCCATGATGGTCGCCCACAATTTGATGGGTTTCCCTCTCCAAGATCACTTTTCACAATTCCGCCTCCACCACTGCGCGATTGTGATGTGCTTAGATTCACCTGATGCCGATATCAAAATTTTGCGGCACTACAACATGTATGGCATCAAGAATTATCAAGCCTTCATCTCTGATGTTCCCCCTCCTTTTGAAGGTGTTGAGCAGAAATTGCGCATTGGCGTTATTTATTTCACTGAATATCAAGAAGTTGGTGAGCATGTGCACGATCTTCTCAGCAATGAAGATTGCGAGACGCTTTATGGAAAGATCCAGGAAAAAAATCCGGAGATGGATCGCAAGCTTTTTGAGCACCTGCTTGAGAATATGAATGCACGCTTCGTGCGTTCGATGAATGAAGATCGTTTGATTACAGCTTTAGAGATGTTTTTGCGCGCAAAGAGTCGCGATCACTGCCAATACGAAATCAACAAAAATGAGGATTGGAAGGAGTCGGGCGCTCCCTCCATGCAGATCGTTCTCGCCTGGCGTAATGCACCAAAACATCGCTTTCTCTATCGCCTTGCAAAAATGGTCTACCGGCACAATTTAGTGATGAAGCGCGTAAACGCGACCTATATCGACCCTTGGAGCAAAAAAAATATTCTTATTATGTCGATTGGATTT
>JAJFMI010000088.1 GCA_021772235.1 Chlamydiota bacterium | reverse complement strand
AAGCCTCCTTGAACCCATCTCCTACGCAAACGCAGCAGGCCTGCACGTAACCATCGCCCCGAAAGAACTCAGCCTCCTCATAGACATCACTGGTTACAGTGAAAAAGCGCCCCTCCTGCTCCAAGAAATCACCCAAAAACTCAAAGAGACCACACCCTCACGCGACCAATTTGAAATCTACCGCGACGTCATGCTGCGCAACTACAACCAAAAAAAGAACGACCTACTCTTTCGTCAATCGATAGAAGTGATGGGAAGCATCGTGAGTAATTGCGCGCCCAACTCGACACAAAAAGCTGAAGCACTCGCCCAAATATCCTACGAAGACTACATAGACTACAATCAAAAACTCCTAAAACAGAGCTACGTGGAAGGGTCTGTCGTCGGAAATACGAGCCAAGAAACAGCCCAACTAGCCTGGCAAAATTTGCGCAACACCCTGACCTACACCCCTTATCCAAAAGAAGCGCAGCACCAGAGCAAATACCTCTCCCTCTCTCCCCAAAAAGGTCCCTTCATCGTCAAAAAACAATCGCCTTTAAAAGCGAACGCAACACTACTTCTCATTGAACAAGGCCCCTCAACACCGACAAAACGCGCCGCCCAAATCGCCCTCAACTCCGCCATGCGCCAAACCTTCTTTGATACCCTGCGCACCAAACAGCAAACAGGCTATATCGTGAGCAGCTGGAACCAAGAAATAGCCGGACAACTCATTCAAACATTTGGCGTACAATCGACCACACACCACCCCAATGAACTCCTCTCCCGCTATGAACTCTTCCTTGAAGCCTACATGATTGACTTTGAAACAGAATTCTCCGAAGCCCAGTTCACCAAAATCAAAGACGGCCTCATCTCACAATTTAAAAAGCCGCCCACAAACCTTGGCGCCTACGCCGATCAAGTGCACCGCCTCGCCTTCAACCGCAACGGCGACTTTGCCTACAAAGAAAAACTGATCTCCGCCCTAGAAGACCTCACCTACGCTCAACTCAAAGAAGAAGCCCTCAACTTCTACTCCCGCGACAATCGCCGCCGCATTGCCCTTTTCTACAAAGGACAGGTGCCGCGCAACGAGACCTTCAAGTATCGCATGGTGAACGGACATAGCCTACAGGAAGTAGGAACATTTGTAAGCAAAGATAGTGGTGAGAGCCAAAAGTTTTAGTAAGAATTATTGGTCTCCATCTCGCTTCATAGAATCAAATTCCGGCCGCCACGCTGTATCGTCTATACTATCGTGGCGGCCAGAATTCGATTCTATTTTGCGATATGAAGCCCTTGAACCGCTTCGCGCAGACAGAAAGTTTGACAGTTATCCCGCTAGGCCGCTTCGCGCAATACAAAATTACTCACGTTTCAATCCACATGGCTCTAAGAACTCTTCCCGCCAATCTGTACAGTTGTAAAAGTTGTTAATTCTTGCATCAAGTTTTTCATTTTGAGTGCGCCTTAAGAGCAATTCAAGCATATCACATTCATGCCCAACAACATTCATACCTTCAGCATTACTAGGTTTACTTAACACAAATTCAAGCACAAACTGCTTCGCCTTATCATAACTTCTTTCTGTTATCGCCTCATGTCTAGAAGTATTATCAATCAAATGAAGGCCTGAAATAACGTCAGTAATTCCTGAAATTTTCTCAACCTCAGTACTTTCTAACTGGCGTATTCCACTTTTTACTAGACCCTCACCTACATCTCTACCTACATCTCTTGCCCTTTTAGCAGTATAAAAGTCAAAAACTAACCCTACGCCAACAGAACGCGCTATAGTTCCACCCATTTTCATCATATATATATCTCCTACTATTAAATTTGAGAATCAACATGTTTCCCAATTTTTCTAGCCATATCTTAAAAAAACCAAAATAAAATTACAAGTAATAAATCTGTAAAGAAAATAGGCCAACAAGCTGTTGGCCTATTTGGAATGCTCACCAAGTTGTTGGATAAGCTTGGCGACAAGGCCGGTCCTGCCGGTTTGGTGTCCCCATGAAAATGAATGTGATCAAAGTGCGGGTTCTTCTGAAACTTCTCGCGATCGGCTAAAACAGAGCTGGAAGAGTCATTTTTCTCTAATTAACCTTATTTTTTATTTTGTAATTTGCATTAAACAATTCCCCTGAAAAACACATCCATACTATATCGAAAATAATTGAAGAATAAAAAATCAAACCACAAAGCAAACTAGCTCCTATCATGAACATCGAGAAGGTCAGTTTTATTATAAAAACCAGTAAATACAAAACAGATCCCGAAATAAAAAACCTTGTGCAATTCTTCTTGTAGTAGTGAAAATACATTAACAAGAAAAGTCCAACATTAACTAAAAGAATAACATAACTTAACAGTAACATTAGCTCATTAACAAAACGGTCAAGAGCATATTTACAATTAGCAATCTCATAAAACAGAGAAGCAATAAAAGCCCCTATTAATGATATCTTAATTATCGAGGTTATTAACCAGCCTTTTCTAATTCTCAATTTCTTATCTTTCATACGAACCTACTAGCATAACGAGTGATTGTAAAAAAACATACAAAAAGTTGCAATGTTTAAGAATTTATTTTACTTCACCTACACTGAGAACCTGCTTTAGATCGCTATCAGAGCTGGTAAAGGGCCTATTAGCTCCAGTGAATTAGCAATATTTTTTTTACTACAAATAGTTAATTTGTGAAAATTAAACTGAATAACAAAAAAAAACCGCTAGGCCGCTTCGCGCAGGTGAATTTTTGCTAGCTTTTAGGTTAATCTTAGATAGCTAAAGAATGAACCCAGAAAATTTCTACTCTTTGCTTCTTCAGCATCAAAGAATTTTTTTGCCTCATCTAAAAGTGCTACTATTACTTTTTGATCGATACTTTTCTCTGCTTTAATGTTAAAACCATAATAGAAAAAATTGAATTGAATCTCTTTTCCCCGAGAAATAACTGATTTAGAATTGTCGATAGAAATACAAGAAGTACGTTTGCTGCAAAGCTGTTCTCCTACATTGATTTGAAAAGAAGTGATTTCTGTTTGATTGGGCTTACCAGGAAAAACAAATTGAATATTCAATACATCAATTTGCTTTCCTTCATGATAAAAATCCAATTGATAATCAGTGTATTTTGAAGAAATTGCATTCTCAAGGGAACTTCGAAAAATTTCCAAAAGTTCATTACGATTTACAGCAAAGGAGGTTATTCCATTCTCAAAACCATCCATAAGTTCAAAACTATCTATAAGTGCAAGTGTCATTTTACTTCTCCAATTAATATTAATAACTATAATTATAACTTATATTTAATATAATTTAAAGAATTAGCTTAAGCAACTAATAATCAACACCTAAAATACAGAAATCCTCATGCGATAAATAGCCAACAAGCTGTTGGCCTATTTCGACAGTTCGCTTTCAATTTCTTCCAGAGTTGGTAAAGAGCCTTTAAGATTTTCAGGTAACGAGTCAACAATTTGCGCTTCGTAACCCGTTACACCAATGGGCTTATTGATATCTTGAAGAGCATACTCTACCGTAAAATTGTCTTTGTCTTTGCATAGAATCATACCAATGCTTGGCCGATCTTCAGGATGCCGCACAAGATCATCTACAGCAGAAAGATAAAAATTCATTTTCCCTGCGTGTTCGGGCTTAAACTCTTTTGTCTTCAAATCGATGATGCAGTAGCAACGCAACTTCAAATGATAAAAGAGTAAGTCAATGTAATAATCTTTCTTTCCCACTTCAATATGATATTGCCTTCCAACAAAAGCAAACCCTGCACCCAGCTCAACTAAAAACTTTTGAATATGATGGAGTATCCCTTCTTCAAGTTCCCTTTCTTCGTGTTTTTTTCTAAGTTTTAAAAAATCTAAGCAGTATGGATCTTTCAAAGTCTCTATTGCTAAATCTGATTGGGGAGACGACAACGTTGTCGAAAAATTTGTGACCGCTTTCCCCTGTCTTTGGAATAATCTTGATTTGATATTTGCATCAAGGATCCCTCTACTCCATCCTTCTGATATCGTTTTTTTTACATACCATAAGCGTTCATCTTCAGTCTGTATCTTCTGCAATATTAGTATGTTATGTCCCCAGGGAATTTGTCCAACAAGCTGTTGGACAA
>JAJFMI010000087.1 GCA_021772235.1 Chlamydiota bacterium | reverse complement strand
CGCCCTCGCTGGCCGCTAACTCGTTCTTCTTCCAACCTCCCCTCCTCGCGGCGTCTCACGCAAAATCACCGATCGCAAAGTACGCGACAAACTCAAGAAAATCATTAAAGCATTTGAGATGCCTTCCGATATGGGTCTTATCTGCCGTACAGCCTGCATTGGCGCGACAAACGAACAACTCATCGATGAAGCGCACGATCTCTATCGCAACTGGCAGAATCTAGTAGAAAAATTCAATAAAGCTGATGGCCCCGCACTCCTTTTTCAAGAGAGCGATCTTATCAAGCGCGCTGTTATGCTTGCCGTCGATAAAAAATACGATCGCATCCTTATTGATGATCCTGAAACACACCTGCTCTGCAAAAAACTTTACGAGCCATACGCCTCCGAACACGCCCTCAAAATCGAACTCTATCGAGATAAAGTTCCCATGTTTGAGCGCTTTATGGTTGAACGAGAAATTGATAAAGCAATAAAAAGAAAAGTCTGGCTACCAAGTGGCGGCTATATCATTATCGATCGCACAGAAGCGATGACCACAATCGATGTGAACTCAGGACGCAGCAAAGGCAAAAGTGAAAAGTCCACCTCGAACGTAGAAGAAAACTTAGTACGCATCAACATGGAAGCAGCAGTAGAAACCTCTCGACAATTGCGTTTGCGCAATATAGGTGGCCTTGTGATATGCGATTTTATCGACATGCGCTCGCGCAAAAATCAACGCCGTGTCCTCGACAAACTCAAAGATGAAATGAAAGAAGATTCTGCACGCTGTACCATTTTGGGTATGAGTGAATTTGGCCTCGTTGAAATGACACGCCAACGCTCACGCGAATCCCTAGAACAGACACTATTCACCCATTGTCCCTATTGCACCGGATCCGGCAATATCAAATCTCATGAAAGCGTCTCTATTGAAATCGAGCGCGCCATGAAAAAACTCATCCTCGCGCAAAACCAGTACGCGCTGCGCTTAAAACTCCACCCGCACGTAGATCAGTACATCACACCGACCGATAAAGAGTACTTAAAAAGTCTTGCTGAAGAACTCAATGGCGCAATAGAATTTGTCGCCGATGATAACCTACATTTAAACGATTTTTGCTTTCTCTCCTCCATTAGCGGAGAACCTCTGGAGGTGTAACGTGGAAAAACTCTTTGCCCTCATACACCGAGATGACATTCCCAAACGCTCCCAAGAGATCTTGGAAGGTTTTGCAAGCTCCTACGCAGAAGTACTTAAAAAACACGGTTTTTCTCTCGAGTTCATGGAGAGAAATTTTCACGATTTTCTAAAAGGTGCCGTTGAACACTACGCCAACCCCTACCAATTCCCTCTATACCATCAAGCCGTTCGCAAACCATTTGACTATCATCAATTCGGAATCAATTTTATCTCCCCTCTAATCAAACTTGAAAAATCCACAATAGTTGGAGAGGAAAACCTCAAAAAAATCGACGCCCTCACAAAAAAAGGGGAAAACGTCATTCTATTTGCCAACCATCAGTCTGAAGCAGACCCTCAAGTTTGGAGCGTGATGCTCAAAGAAAAATACCCCGAACTTTCGAAAAATCTTATCCTGATAGCTGGAGAGCGCGTTGTCAAAGACCCCGTCGCAATCCCCTTTTCACTCGGCTGTAATTTGCTCTGTATCTACTCAAAAAAACACATTGAAAACCCGCCAGAAGACCAGCACCGCAAGCAACTGCATAACAGAGAGACAATGGAAAAAATGCGTGAACTTCTTCACGAAGGCGGAAAGTGCATTTACGTTGCTCCAAGTGGCGGACGCGACCGCCCAAAAGGAGATGGCACCATAGCTATCTCTCCATTTGACCCCAAAAGCATCGAGATGTTCTACCTCATGGCAAAAAAAGCCAAAACACCGACCCACTTTTTTCCCCTCGCCATGGACACCTACGTCGTGCTTCCTCCACCCGACACCCTAGAAAGAGAATTGGGAGAGCGACGCATTACAATCGGGGGACCTGTTCATCTGGCTATTAGAGAAGAACTCGACATGGAAAATTTTCCAGGATGCGAAGAAAAAGAGAAACAAACTAGACGGCAAAATCGCGCAAACTATATATGGGGTATAGTCAACAACGCCTATCAACAATTTCCAAAGGACTCTACATGAAATTTTCAGCTTTGCTGCTTGTTATTCCCACGCTATTTGCTACGCCAAAGTATGAAGAAATTTTCGACCAAAATACCCTCATCATAGAAACCCCCTCGTTGCAGGAGAGACAAACTGCAAAAATTCGATTAGAAAACGGCTTAGAAGCCTACCTCATTTCAGATCCTAAAACAGACAAATCGGGTGCCGCTCTCGCAGTAAAAGCGGGATCTTGGCACAACCCCAAAGAGTATCCAGGCATGGCACACTTTCTCGAACACATGCTCTTCCTTGGGACAAAAGACTATCCCGATGAAAAAGAATTCTCCACCTACATCTCCAACCATGGCGGGCAGAATAACGCCTACACCTCCTCAGAAAGTACCGTCTATTTCTTCTGCGTAAACAACGAGAACCTTCCCGGCGCACTCGATCGTTTTTCGCAATTTTTCCACGCGCCTCTCTTCAAACAATCTGGCATGGGCCGCGAACTTAAAGCCGTTAACCAAGAACACGAAAAATCTAAAGAGAGCGATCCTTGGCAGTGGTACATGATCTTCAAAGAGACAGGTAATCAGAACCATCCCAACAAAGAGTATAGCTGCGGGACAGCGGACACATTAAACAAAATTCCCCCTGGAGAATTGCGCGTTTGGTTTCAAAATCATTACTGCGCCAACCAGATGATTTTGACCATCTACTCATCCCTTGATATCGAAACCCTTAAAGAGCAAGTTGCTAAAAACTTCTCGCCAATCACAAATGCGAAACTGAAACCCCCTGAAAACGTAGGAAAACTCACCTCATCTGCACAAGAAGGACATATCACCTACATCAAACCCGTATCTGAAATGCGCACCCTACGCATGGTTTGGGACCTTCCAACAGACTTAAGTAACGACTTAGAAAACTGCACAGCAGATTTCCTTGCCTACATCCTCTCCACAAAGACAGAAGGGAGCCTGGCAACCAAACTCAAAAAAGAAGAACTTGCTGAATCCATTTACGTAGAAAGCGAACAAGAAGGACGCGACCACGCCCTCTTTGTCGTAGACATGGACTTAACAAAATATGGCATCTTGAATGCTGACCAATCCATAGAACGCTTCTATGAAATGCTCGCATCACTGAAAGCAGAAGAGATCCACTCTTACCTCTTTGAAGAGATGCAACAAATGTCAGAAATCCATTACGCGCACCAATCCCGGACAAATGCTATCGATTATGTTCGTCGCACAGTCGAAGGACTCTTGCAAGAACCGATCGAAACCTACCCCCAAAAAAGCTCACGCCCAAACACCTATAACGCGCAAAAAATGCAGCGTCTTCTGGATCATTTAAAGCCAGAAACCTGCGTCTACTACATCATTGCTTCTCCCGAATTAACAGGCGTAGAGCCAAAAAAACAAGAGAAATGGCTTGGAGGCGAATATACCGTCAAACCGATCCCTTCCACACTTCTTGCTAATTGGAGTAAAGCAGAACCCAACCCCGGACTACACGCGCCACGCCCAAACCCCTACCTACCGAAAAACCTCCACCTCGTACAAAACAGAAAACTCACCGAACCCAAACTCCTCTTCGATGACACCTATGGAAAAATCTACTACATGCCCGATAGCGAATACGGCACACCAGAGAGCATTTATCAATTTTATTTTAAAA
>JAJFMI010000086.1 GCA_021772235.1 Chlamydiota bacterium | reverse complement strand
AATACCACCCGATATTTGTTCCTAAACATATGATTTCATAACACTTTAGGCGTGTACGCCACAACTGTCACAGTGCTGAATCAGGTCAATCGAGCGCGGTATTCAGCCCCGAGGTCATCAGCTTCAAAAACCCGCGCCCATTCGAGTCGTATGGAGTCCGGAATCAAAGCAGAAAGCGCCTCCCACGACCAACGTGCCAATTCTTCTGTGCTCGGTTGGGCGAGCCTGGACCGGAAACGCTCCACACCGTGGTTGATATCACCGTCCCGAAGCGGATCCGAAATGGCCTTCGCAATGGCCCGATCTAGCTCGGACAGATCGACAAGAAACCCGGTTTCGGGGTCTACTTCTCCCCTCACCCCAAACTCAAACATGAAGTCGTGCTCATGGGCAACGGTGTTCGAGCCGAACACCCGCTCATTCTCCTCGTCTGTCCAGCTAGGGTTCCAGTAGCGGTGGCTGGCGCGAATTGTCATGCGTCGGATAAGGAATGTCTCAAACATGCCGGAGAGAGTAACGCTACATGAATGTTGGCTTCAAGTCCTAGACTGTAGTTATATAGGAAGAAGGAGATACGTATGGCCATGACCAACGACGGGTAAAATGACCAAAATGACTGGGAAGAGCGTGTGACTGGGGAGAGTGTGCCGTCTTCGGACCCATCCGCAAAGGGTGAGGGCCCGTTAAGTCCCGTACACGCTCAACTTATCCGTCTCCATGAGCGACTGATCAAGCAGCTCGTCAGCATAAGAGATGAACTGTCAGCACCGACCACACGGTGGCTTCTGAGAGAGATCCAATCTCAGGTCGGTCCCGCGAGTACGGAGGGTATCCAAGGAATACTCGAAGGACTCGAGGGAGCGCTCCGGGCCGCCAAAGTCTCCGAATCTCAAGCGAGGGCAGCCCTCTTGGGCTCGTCCGCGGATGACCCGCAGTCGGTCGAACCGGACCTTCCGCTGCGGTTGGCAAGGTTCGTTGCCGACAGACGGAATCTGCCGGGTTTCACCTACACGCTAGAAAAAGATCTCGTGCGCGGATGGATCGTATATTGGAAGGATTCATCGCGAGACGGAACGGTTCGGGGCTCGGGGCGTTACTATGAACGCCCGTATGCTCTGTTGGATGAGTTCTGATCACGATCCAGACCGGTAGCACCGATGCGTCAAGCGAGAAGCAGTTCCAACCCAAACGACCTAAGAGAACAGATCCGAGAAATCCGGAGAATGGCGGAGGAAGCCACCCCGGGTCCCTGGCGCTCGGATGTAAAGCTCACTCCAAGCGGTCAGCGCATTTCCATATATCAGGACGGACGTCGTTCCAGCTCGGATCACCGGCCAGCCGTGGGCCACGGTGACCTCGCTCGCGCAGATGCTCGATTCATCGCGTCCGCCCGAACTGCCCTTCCCTGGCTTTGCGATCTTCTTCTGGAAATGGTCAACCGCGTCGAACAGCTTGAAAAATCTGACGAAGAGAAGCGCCTCCTGCGCCGAGAGGAGTCTGTGCCGACAAGACAGGGAGCTGCATCGCCGTCAATCAGCGCTTCCCAAGATCGGCCCACACCGGTCATTCCGCTGAACCTGGCTCAGGCGGAGCCCGCGGAGGAGGAAATAACTTCGGAAGTACTGGAGGCGAGTGACTCTGAAGCCAACGGTTCTGAAGCTGATGCCACTAGAAACCCAGTGCTTGTTGACGCCCTTCAGGCAATTCGGGAGGTGCTACAGCGTGACGTCTTGCCACTCATGACAGGCCATGGTCTTCGCGTCGCACCCGATCGAGCCGAGGCAATGAAGCAGGCTTTTGCGGCGGTAGATCAGGCGCTCAGAGACGAAGGTGACAACACTCCGAGTTAGGAAGGCAATCTACCACTCAGCAGCTCTACCGCCTCCGAACCGTAGAACATACCGATGTACTTCGCCTGAATCGGAGTCACCCGCCGGACAGCCCAAACCAAATGCACGCTATTCGGCTCCGCCGGGTCGGTGAGCAGCCGAAGACCGGCCTCCTCTGGTAGCCGATTGGCCTTACGGTTGTTACAGGGGGAGCAGGCGGTTACCACATTCTTCCAATCGTTCTGGCCACCCCGTGAGATCGGAAGTATGTGATCCCTCGTCAGAAACTGACGGCCCTTCAGATCACTTCTGTGACGCCCACAATATTGGCAGGAATAGTCATCACGAGCGAAGAGGAAGGTGTTCGTCACTTGCCGCCGTAGGCGCCGTGGAACGGTTACAAATCGAACCAACCGAATGACGAGAGGTGCGGGCACGATCTCACACTCCGACCGAAAAGACATGCCAGAGTCCGCCTCCAATAGCTCCGCTTTTCGGTCGAGTACAAGTCGTACTGCGCGCCGTTGCGGTACGATGGTAAGAGGTTCAAACGAGGCATTTAGTGCCAGACATCCCATGAACAGCCCACTCCGTTCAAGTCGATGACTCTGTAGTCCTTGAACACTCGGCGACACCCAAAAAATTACCGTCAACCTGATACGGCGGCAAGAACAAGCCTCAGGCAAACGGTCACAGAAGCGAAACAGGATCTCGATCGAGCACGATTCTCACGTCTCCACCTCTGCTTAACTCCGCATCCCGCAGGGCCCTTCCCACCTCCCCGATGGCCCGCACCGAATTGCTGCGCAGAAAAAAGTGCCAGCGCCACCGCCCATGGAGTTGCTCGATCGGTGACGGTGCCGGCCCAATGACCTCCAGCTCCCGTGGCAGAGACCTTCCGATCTTGCTACTAACCCACCGGGCCGCCTGCCCCGCGACATCTGCCGCGAGTTTCACATCCGGGCTACTAACCACCACATTGAGAATTCTGGTGAACGGTGGATAGTGGAGATTCTTCCGTTCCGACAGCTCCCGCTCAGAGAAGCCCTTAACGTCGTGAGATAGGGCGGCCTGAATCGCATAGTGGTCGGGAATCCGAGTCTGGATCATTACCTCACCAGCCTTTACACCGCGCCCCGCACGACCGGCAACCTGAGCCAGGAGTTGAAAAACCCTCTCGGAGGCACGGAAATCGGGAAGATGGAGTCCCACATCGGCATTGACGACTCCGACCAAGGTTACATTCGGAAAATCCAACCCCTTGGCGATCATCTGGGTGCCCAGGAGAATATCGACCTCACCTCGTTCAACCCGTCCGAGGATTTCATGGTGAGACCACTTGCCCGAAGTCGTATCCACATCCATGCGGGCGATGCGGGCCTCGGGGAACCTCTCGGAAACGGTCTGTTCAACCTGCTCTGTGCCGAGGCCGCGAAACGACAAGTCGTCTGATCCACAGCGTTCACACTGCTTTGGGACCGGGGCTTCATAGCCGGAGTAGTGGCAGACCATCCGTCGCCGCACACGGTGATAGGTCAGAGATACCGAGCAATCCGGAGAGGTGGGAACGAATCCACAGGCCTGACACTGCATAAAGTTGGAGAAGCCCCGGCGATTTAGAAGCAGGACGACCTGCTCCTTTCGACGGATACGCTTGCGCATAGCATCCTCAAGCCCATCCGACAGAACGATGGGGCCGTACGGGGTTCTCGAAACGGCAGCCCGTTCCTTCAGGTCGACAACCGATACGGAGGGCAACGCGCCACCCCCGACTCGGTCTGGAAGAGAGGCCAACCGGTATTTCTTTCGCTCGACGTTACTCCAACTCTCCAAGGAAGGCGTAGCACTTCCCAGCACGCATACAGCACCGGCCTCCGCAGCTCTCATGACGGCTAGGTCCCGCGCGTGATAGCGAGGTGTCTCGGATTGTTTGTAGGTGCCCTCATGCTCCTCATCGACCACAATTGCACCGAGATCCGGGAGTGGGGCGAAGATTGCCGACCGCGCACCGACGACGATGCGG
>JAJFMI010000085.1 GCA_021772235.1 Chlamydiota bacterium | reverse complement strand
TCTGTCTTTTGATGATGAGCACGCTTTTTTACGGTGCCTTTATCTTGCTTGAAAAACTTGTTACAAGAAGAAAGTATGAAACTTAGTCTGTTTTTTCTTGTGCCAATCTTGCTTTTTGGTGGAGAGCGTGTGCGTCTTCTCCTCGATTGGTATCCTAATCCCGATCATGTTCCTCTCTATGCCGGAATCGAGAAAGGTTTTTTTCGCGAGGAGGGGATCGATTTAGAGCTGATAAAACTCTACGATCCGATTCAGACTATGGCACTTGTGGAAACAGGGAAAGTCGATATTGCTCTGCACTGCTCTTTGCAACTCATGCGCGTTGCTTGCCGCACACAAAATTTTCGCATCATCGGAATCTATGTCGATAAGCCTCTTCAAGGGATTGCTGTGCGGGAAGATAGTGGAATAAAAACCCCTATGGATTTGGCGGGGAAAATCATTAGTGCAAAGCCAGATGGATCGATCGGCCTTGTTTTGGGAAATTATGCAAAAAGCGTCGGAATCTCCTACAAAGAGATAAAGAAAATCCCAATGGATCTCACGCCGATTTTAGCGTCCAAGCAAGCGGATGGTGTTTCAGGAATTATGTGGAATGTCGATCCCTTTATGCTCAATTCTGTAGGGATCAAAACACGTGCTTTTCGTTTTGATGAGTTAGGCGCTCCAAGCTATCCTGAATTGCTACTTGTTTGTCGGCAAAAATTTTCAAAAAAAAATCCCGAGCTCATTGTCCGCTTTTTGCGCGCTCTAGAAAAGAGCAATCAATTTGCTTCTAATAATATAGAAGAGAGTTTTGTGCTTTACGCTAAGGCACTTCCGACAAAAAGTTCCAAAACACTTCTCTGGGAGCGGTTATCCTGGGAGATCACAGCGCCCCTGATTGCGCAAAAAGTCACCCCAGATGAAAAGGCTATTTCTGTTCTTTATGAGTGGATGCAGGAGGGAGGTTTCTTAAAAACGGCATTCTCTCCTTCGCAACTAATTCACAGTAAGTAAGTTAATATAATGTAAACAATTTATTTAGTTTGTGTTATAATTTACTTAGTTATGGCTGATTATCTCTATGCAACCCCACATTTCGATTTTTCTATCGAGGTAAACTCAGCGCTCCCTGCAATAGTAAAAAGTTCTTCATTCGATAAAATTTCGGAGCTTATTTTAGGCGCAACTCCTCATATTTCAAGCACAACCTCTGCCGTCTCCGATGTAACGGGTGCCACAGTCTCTACCTTGATTGATACAATTAATGTTATCGAACCTACTTCGAAAAGCCAAAAAATACTTGTGCCAATCGGAGAGCTCTCATTTTTATCAGTAATGACCTCTCCCATTTCAGCTTATCGCCATTATGAGTCGATGCAAAAAACTGAGCAAGTAGCGCTTCGCACACTTAGTGCTCTTGGAATTTTGAGCGCTGGAGTGAAATTTGTGAAGGGCTTAGTATTAATGACGCGAGATTTAGGAATGGACATTGCTGAAAAGGCCGGAAAAACTTTTTCCAAAGCTGGAAAAGCAGCAACAGTCTTTCTTAGTGTTCTTGGGCTAGCCTATTATACAATTTTGCTTGCGTCATTTGGATATAAGCTTTCGCATCAAGCTTGTTTTAACTATCAGCTTTCAAAGAAGTCGGAAAGGGGAGCCAAAGACCTTCTGGTTGCAGAGTATCGAAACGATCCGAAAATGTTGGAGATGAAAATTGGCTCTGCAGCCTACCGTGTATTTAGTGAAGCAATTGAAGGTCGAGACAATAAGGTTGTTCGCATCAGTGACGAAGGAAATGAGATCCGCGATATCGCTCTTGGTGTAGGAGAGATAGAAAAAATGGTCGGGAGTGTAAAGAAACTGGGACGGATAGAAGTACTCATGCGTGTTTTGGGAATAACAGCGGCTGCTCTTGGGGTGCTTTCGATTATTTTACTGATCCCTTTATCTGGAACAGCGGCTTTAGTCACTTCGCTTCTCCTTCCATTTATCGGTTCAATACTTTGGGTGATCACAGATGGGTTTGAAGTTTGGAATATGCTCAAAGATGGAGAGTTTAAAGCGAGAAAAGTTCTTGCGCTTACTGCACTCTTCTCATCTCTTTTGATTGCAACAAACATCATTATGCTCTTAGGAGGCCCCCTGCTTTCCATTGGAATAATGGTTGCAATGGTGACAACTTGGTTAGGATTTTTAGGATTTATGGCTTACGTTCATAAGCGTCAATCAATCAAAGCGAAGGAAGAGCAGGCAGAGATAAAAGCTGAGAAAAGCGCATGAGCTTGAGTCGGCTTTGATTTAAATTCTGGATGAAATTGCACACCAATCATCCAAGGATGGTCGACAATTTCTACAATTTCACAGAGATTTCCATTTTCTAAAGTACCAACTACTTTACAGCCCGCTTCATCTAATTGTTCTTTATACTTGTTGTTAAATTCATAGCGATGACGATGACGCTCTTGAATGAGCTCTTTTTCATAGATGGAATAAATTTTTGCATGCTTTTCTAATCGGCAGGGATAGCTACCAAGCCGCATTGTGCCTCCCATATCGACGACATTTTCTTGTTCAGATAAGAGGGAAATTACGGGATGAGGAGTTGCTGGATCTATTTCTGTAGAGTTGGCACCATCTAAACCGAGGGATCTGGCAAATTCAACGCAGAGCACCTGCATGCCGAGGCAGATACCAAAATAGGGAATGCGATTTTCGCGGCAGTAGCGTGCAATCTCTATTTTTCCTTCAAAACCGCGAGCGCCAAATCCGCCCGGCACGAGAAATCCGTCACATTTCTGCAATTCATCTATTTGATAATTGTCCGACTCAATCGGAAGAATTTCGACAGCAATGCTTCCCGATAAGCCGCCATGTTCTAAGGCTTCATAAACAGATTTATAAGCATCTTTGTGCGAAACATATTTTCCGACAACGCCAATGGTCACTTTTCCTTTTGGGTTTTTCACTCTTTCGACAATCTCATTCCACTCATGCAAATCTTTAGGAGGGATTGTGATTCCAAAAAGATCACAAATCTGTTGATCCAATCTCTTTTTACGCAGAAGAGCAGGCACTTCATAGATAGTTGTTTTTACATCAGGTTCATCAATCACACGCTCTAGAGGAACGCTGCAGAAGAGACTGATCTTGGATCGAATTTCATCGCTAAGAGCTTCTTCTGAGCGGCAGAGAATGATATCGGGAATGATGCCGATTCCTCGTAAAGTCTGTACAGAATGTTGAGTCGGCTTAGTTTTTACTTCACCCGCTGCGCGCAGATAAGGAACGTAAGTCAGATGCAGATTCAAACAGAAGGCGGGTCTCTCCAATCGGAATTGGCGGATCGCTTCTAAAAAGGGGAGTGATTCAATATCGCCAACAGTACCGCCAATTTCCACAAGTACTACATCGACGCCATCGCAGCGCAAAATCCGATTTTTGATCTCATCTGTGATATGCGGAATGACCTGCACAGTTTTTCCGAGATAGTCTCCTGCTCTTTCACGCTTAATCACACTCTCATAAATCTGACCTGATGTCGCATTTGTATTTTTTGAAAGAGGCGCATTCGTGAAACGGAAATAGTGGCCCAAATCCAAATCTGTCTCAGCCCCATCATCAGTGACATAGACTTCCCCATGTTGGAAGGGGTTCATCGTCCCAGGATCGACATTCAAATAGGGATCGAGTTTTAGCATTGCAACTTTCAAACCGCGGTTTTCAAGAAGAGTAGCTAGTGAGGCAGAAGTCAGGCCTTTACCCAAAGAAGAGACCACCCCACCGGTAATGAAAAGATATTTTGTAGACATCGACCTCATCCTAACAATTCATTTCAAATCATTCTACAACATTTCCTTCTGCATTTTTCTTCGCTCGAATGGTAAAGCCATTTTTTATCACCAATTTTTCTTCGACTCCTAATTGTTCAAGTAGCGCATTGCGCTTTTCTAAAGAGTCATCACAATCTTCAATTTCAAATTCAAGTCCTGGAGTAATGTTTCTCATGTATCTATAAATGATGCGTGGATCAAATTTCCCTCCTAGTAATTCTAAGAGAAGATCAACATCGACACCATTCACCTTGCAAAAGTACAA
>JAJFMI010000084.1 GCA_021772235.1 Chlamydiota bacterium | reverse complement strand
AGAGCCGTCACTTCTTTATTCACGTACGTTGAGATCGCAATGATTTTTTTGGCTCCCCGTGCTACTTCCCTTGCAAATGGCTGAATTTGGATGTATCGCTTAAAACTTAGCTGATCTATGTGATGCGCTGTTACAAAAAATGGAGCTCCTAATGCCTGCACAGCATAACTCATCACGTGAATATGTCCGCAATCAATCACATCAGGCGCAAATTCTGCAATCACATTGGCAAGTTCTATTTTCAATTTTGAGAAGTAGAGATCGATCTGTTTCTCATTTAGTTCTGAAAAACAGAGCCCTTTCGGACTACGAGGATGTGGATCGGGAACCATTAGTGGAAATGACGCTATTTCGGCAAAACTATTTTTAATAGGAAATCGCCATATAAGAAAGAGCTCAGGCTGATTATAGTAGTAATTATCCCCTTCTTTTAATGGGCCATTATCAGGAAAAAAGATTTTCACCTCATGGCCAAGCTCAAGTAGTCTATTTGCAATATTTTCAACAGCCGTAAAGCTTCCTGTGCCCCAAGGACCTTGATTTGTGAAGAGAAATTTCATCGATTGAGAACATGTTCATAGTATTGCAAACGTTTTTTGGCAATCTTTTCCCAAGAGAATTCCTTTGCTACTAGATGCGCTTTTAGAGAGAGTTTTTGCATCTCCTTTTTAGAAGCAACCTTCATTTGTAAAAGCCCCTCTTTCAAAAGCTCTGGATTTTCAATCGGAATTTTTTTTCCAACAGCATAATCACTCATTCCGCCCGAATCCGTAAACACCATCGGCCGTCCACATCCCATTGCTTCTAAACAGGCAATACCAAAACCTTCACTACGAGATGGCAATACACTAATATCTGAAATATTGTGGATTTCACTTAAATTTTCAGGAGTTTGATGACCAACAAAATGCATTCGCTTGAACGAGAAATTCTTTCTGTTTTCTCCCCCAATTACATCTTTAATTTCCCCAGATCCGCAAATGATAAAATGGATATTTGCTCCCTCAGGAAGCAATTTATTCGCTTTTAGAAGAACATCGATTCCTTTTGTCTTGGAGATTTTTCCTGCAAAACTGACCACAAAGGCCCCTTCAGGAATTTCAATATTGAGTTTATTGAGCACGCTCTTGCGATCTACTTTCTTTGGCAGAAACATTTTTTGATCATAACCATTTTCAATGACTATAACCTTTTTACTCTCAATATCATAAAGATCCATTACATCTTTTTTTACATAATCAGAAATCGCAAAAATGTATTCGGCACTTTGGGCCGATTTAATCGCAGATTTACGCATTCTCTCATCAAATCGAAAGCCCATCTGATCGCTATGATGCGCTGTACAAAGATAGGGGTGCCCCAATTTTTGGATGATATGATCCATTGCCCAAATATGCTGGCACTCAATCACATCTGGTTTGTAATCTTCAATCAGTGCAGCAACCTCTCTCTCAAAAGAATTGAGATAGAGAGAAAGCTGCTTTTCAGAAAGTTCCGAAAAAGTATTTCCTACAGGATTTCTTGGATGAGGATCGGGAATCATTAATGGAAAAAAATCGATATTAACTTCATCGTTCTTTAAGGGAAAAGGCCAGATCTGGTAACGAGTATCATTTTGATAGAATTCTTTTTGATCGAGAGTGCCCATTTTTTTATCGGGAAAGAAGATCTTAATCTCATGACCTAGATTCTCAAAAGATTCTGCTAGAGCTTTGGCTAGGGTAAAGCTTCCTGTTCCCCATGGACCTGTGTTCGTAAATAGTATTCGCAATTAACCTCTCCTATTATCTAGCAATTAACATATTAATTATTTATAATCTATTACTATTCATTTCTAATTCCAGTCCGCTTGTTCTCTACCCATCCCTCTTCTTTTTTAAACCATTTGAAAAAGGAGAGAAATCGGAAAATCATCAATGTCTGCCTCACCCCCAATTGTTCCACAACAGCATAATAGAGCATTTTTAAGCCCACACCTTCTGTCTTGTAGTTTCGAAAACTAGATAATTCCATCATGATACAAACCGAGGTAAGTACGATGGGAAATAGAATGGCTAAAAAGAGATACCAAAAAGCAAAAGGCCAATTTACAATCCCAAAAAACATGCAAATCAATACCACAAAATACCCACTCGTCTCAATCACAGGAGAAATTGTTTCTACAAGAACAAGTAAAGGAAAAGTAAAAAAACCAAAACGACCATATTTGGGATTGAAAAGCACATGTTTATTCGCCCAGACAACATTCAATACTCCGCGATGCCAGCGCTCTCTCTGTCTTGAAAGAGAAGCCCAATCTTCAGGCACTTCCGTCCAAGCAACTAGATCAGGAATAAAATGCACTTGATAGGGCTTTTTCTTTTCTCTCATCAATCGATGAATCCGCACCACTATATCTACATCATCGCCGATGTTAAACATATATCCGCCCGCTTGTGCAACAACATCTCGATCAAAAAAACCAAATGCTCCAGATAAAATGAGATTTCCTCCGATATGATTCATTCCAAGCCTTCCATAGAGGAAAGAACGCAAGTACTCTACCGCTTGCGTACCCGCAAGCAGTTTATCTGGGAAAAGGACCTTATCTAAAATATGCCCTCTAAAGCGACAGCGATTTCCTACCCCTATCGTCCCCCCACAGGCAACAAGATGCGGCCTAATGAGAGAGGTTTGCACAAGAGCATGAAGGGTTTTATCATTGATAACAGTATCCGCATCAATGAGTAGATAAAAAGGATCGGGGCAAGCATTGATCGCTGCATTCATTGCATCAGCCTTTCCTTCATGAAATTTATCCACCACAAATAATTCGGGGTGAATTGCAGAGCGGTACATCTGCTTAATCGGACCTGTTTCAAGCTCACCAGGCTTTAATGGCGGTGTTGGCAAAAGCTTGTAGGCATTGATTAAGTATTCCATTGTCCCATCAGTGGAACCATCGTTCACAAGAATAATACGCTTTTTTCGATATGTAAGAGCGATAAAGCAATTGAGCATAAACCCAACAGAATCCGCCATATTATAAACGGGAATAAATATACTTATGTCGGGAATTGATTCCGATTTTACAATTCTTTCAATATTATCCACGCGTGCTTCTCGATAGCGAGAAATCAATTCAGGGATAGAGAGAAGTACCAGAATAATATATGAACTCTGTACGAAAATAAAATAGATGAATATTGCGTAATTCATCCAGTGTAGAAGAGTAATAATCATAATATAAATTTATTCGTGTGTAATGGGAATAGATAGAACATATTCTGACACATTTCTTACCGCCTCTTCCCCATCATGTAACAGCTGTTTTAATATTCTTGTACCTTTATCTCCTATTCGCCTTAGGGAAAGACCAGCTTGTAGAGCCACCCACCAGACCTCATCACGGATCATGGGTTTTAAATGAATGATCGCCTCATCTCCCAAAATACTTGGTAAAAACTTACAAACTTCCGCACGGTTAAGAAGATAGGGGTCTTTTAAAAAACCCAAAATTTTCTCTACCGTTGTCACTCCAGGAAATTTTAATAGAATTTTTAAAGCCCTAAAGCGCAACTCATTCGATGAGTGAGTCAGATCATCATTAATATATTCTAAAATATCATATCCAGATTTCTCATAAAAAATATCTAAGTATATATAACGAAAAACAGGATCTTTTTCATTTTTTATCTGCAATTGAATCCAATCAAAAACCTTTTTATCACCATTTAAAAAGAGATCTCTGTATGCAAAAAATGCTCTTTTAGGTTCCTCGATAATAATCTCTGTAATATCCCGAAGAAGACGATCACTACCAATAGAAATGCCCGCTTGAGCAGCTAGTAAACGGTTTAACGGGATCTTATCTCGCAATAATCGGAGAACACGTTTTTCATCTTGTTCTTGTGAAACATATGCGAAAGAGCGCGCAGCAAAATTTCGTTTTTGCCACTGCAGCGATCTGTACCATTTACGAGCAATCGGGAAAAGGAAAGAATCCGTTAATGCTGTTTTATAGGCTAGATAAAGGGGATCAGCGAGCTTCATATCAAGCTCTCCCAATGCAGAAAGCATCTCTTGAGGCTTGCAATACTTTTTTGGAAACTCTTCTTTTACATATTTTCTTCCCTCACTTACAGATTGCAAAATATAGTTGATGATTTCCTGTCGAAGCGATTCAAAATTTTCACGCTTTTTCCCAATCCAACCGCCAACAAAAGCAATGACAATCCCAGCTATAAGACAGATAACTACTTCACCAATTGCTATGCGTGCAATAACGTGTATAAATTTTTCTGGATTCATTGTTTTTCAATAATTTTTGAGATTTTCTGAACTAAAATAGACATAATAAATGGTTTGACAATGTAATCTACTGCCCCTTCCTTTAATCCTAATAATACATCCTCTTCAGAAGAAAGTGTTGTTAGAAAAATTGTAGGAGGGAAATTGAGATAGTCTGCCTTTAACTCTCGATAAAGATCAATTCCATCACCATCAGTAAGTATACGATCGATCACAACAACACTCGGCATATTCCCTTTTCTTTTGTGAAAATACTCACGCGCTTTTTCACAATTTTCCAGAGCAGTGAATGCATAGCCCCGTTTTTCAAATGAGAAGCGCAAGATGTTATGAATATCTGGATCATCATCAATCGAACAAATCTCCTTTCGCTCTTTAATAACAGATTTTTCTCCAGAGTAAGAAAGAATTTTTATTCCATCAAAAATTTGTGCCTCGTGCTGGGCTTTCTGTGCAGCTAAAAAAAGAGTATTTGCATCTACACCATCAAACGGATAGGTAGAAATTCCCACACTAAACGCAACCTGCAAATGCTTATTTCTTACAAAAAAAGGATCGTGCAGAGTTGTTTCAATGAAGCTCTCCATTTGCTCTCTTGCATGTGCCACATCCACCCCCTCAAGTAGAAGAGAAAAAACGCTCTCTTGAGCCTTACCCAAAATATTATGTGACCAAAAAGTTTTTCTAAGACTATTTGCCACAATAAGTTGCAACTGCTCGGCAAAATGAGGGCTTTGCGCTTTAAAGACCTCCTCATATTGGTCGATACCAATCAAACAGAGCGTATGCCTCACTCCCCTTTCAGTAATTCGTTCTAAAAACCCTTGCAATAAGTAGTAAAAAGAGCGTCTAGAATGGAGTCCTGTTAGAAGGTCGTGATCTTGTGAGAGCATCAATTTATTTTGGATCCTGGCAAATGAAGAGACCCGCGCCTGAAGGAGGCTCTTTTTTATTGGTTTCACAATAAAATCTTCCACCTTCATCGAAAAAGCTTTTGCAATTGTCTCGTCATCGTTTGATGCTGTGATTACCATCACGGGTAATTGGTTATACTTGGCATCCGCACGAATAGATTTTAACAAATCCATGCCATCATATCCCGGTAGATTCAAATCTAAAAGAAGTAAATCGGGTGAAAATTGCCCCAAGGTAGTAAAAAAAGCTCTAGGATCCTGAATAGTCTTAACTTTGAAATGTATCTCTTCTAAATGCACTTTCACGAGCCTGCAAATATCTAGATCATCATCTAGAACAAGAATGCGAAAAGGTCTTTCAAATTCTACATCGGCAATCGATCTTGTTGCTTGCAAAATTTGCTCGATCGAAAGTGGCATCTCAAAGAGATGCTCAATGTTTTTCTCCATTGCAGCCAGGCGACTCTCTAAACTTAAGGAGTCATAAATAAGACCGAAATGCGCTTTAGTTCCCTTATTTTTCCGATAGTCATCAATCCAATTGTAGTTATCAAGAAAGCGTGCATTGATTACGATAAACTTCGCTCGAAAAGCCCCTTGAGAAAGATTCGAAGCCGCGGAAGAGGGGTCACTCTCAACAACAACATTTATTCCGCGTGTTCTCCCCTCTTTTTCAATACTACTTAAAATTTCCGGGTTGTCATGGACAAGATAAAGATCGATTTCTGAAGAAGGCGCCTTCTCTTTTTTTTCTTCTTCAAAAGTGAATGAGGGCTCTTCGTTAAGAAATTCGCGAATAGTTTGAGGCAGTTCTTCAACCTTTTCTTTTATTTCTTGGGCGATCCCAATATCGATCATCCCTGTCTCTTTTAATTCGAGCAAGTATTCAAAATCTTTGCAAAAACGTCCCAATTTTGGGTAACCATAAGAGGCGGCACTAGAGGAAAAATTCTTAAGAAACTTTTTTAGCGAGCCAATGTTTTCTTTAGTAGGTTTTTGGAAAATACTCTTTGTACACTCTTCTAAATCCTCTATTTTTGCCAAGCAAGATTCGCGATAACTATGAGATAACTCTGCAATCATGGCATCAAAAGACTGATCAATTTTTACAGCAACAGGAGCAGCCGGCTCCTCTTTGAAAGAACCCTTATCCTCTTTTACAATTAAGTCTTTTTTGATAAGAGAATCAACCTCGGAAAGAAACTCATCGATTCGTTTTTTCCATGAATCAATCGCCTGCACATCTATTGGCTCCAAAAGATCTTTTTCTAGATCTGCGCATTTGCTTTCGAGATCTACAAAGTGTTTTTGTTGCGCGCGTAGAAATAATTCGTGAATCGCCACTTTAAGAGCTACTTGATCGCTTCCTTCGGCGCTTTTCCAAAATTTTTCCGCCTGACAACGAATAGACTCGATAAGATCGGGAATTTGCGGAAGAGGGAATTCAAGAATCTCTTTTATTGGGACTTTTTTTTTCCAAACTCTTCTTTTAACTTTGTAAAAAAAGCAGCCAATTTTTCCTTCCATGGATCAATATTAGCAAAATCAGTCACCGCCCCCAATTCCTGCTCCATCGTTCGACACATCTCTGTGACTTGCATAAAACCGTAGGATCCCGCACTGCCCGCAAGCTTATGGACCGCTCGTTTTAACTCATCTTTTGATTTTTCATCAGGTTGATTGATAAAAGCCGCGATCAAACTTTCCATCTCAGTAATTTTTTCGGGAAGAGTTTTTAAGTATTCAGCTTGAAGCTCTTCTAATTCAGCATCTAAACCCTCATTTTTCGGCTCTTCTGGCGCTGCCGCTTTTGGCTCTTCTGGCGCTGCCGCCTTTGGTTCTTCCTGTTTCGCCTCTTCTGGCGCTGCCGCTTTTGGTTCTTCCTGTTTCGGCTCTTCTGGCGCTGCCGCTTTTGGTTCTTCCTGTTTCGGCTCTTCTGGCGCTGCCGCTTTTGGCTCTTCCTGTTTCGGCTCTTCTGGCG
>JAJFMI010000083.1 GCA_021772235.1 Chlamydiota bacterium | reverse complement strand
TACGTGGGCTATGGAGGGGAAATACGCGCTCCATTGATCTGCCATAGGCAACACGGTAAAGAGCAAAAGTTTCAGAGACGCCACCACCTTTACGGGCGATTACAATGCCTGTAAAGGCTTGTATGCGCTCTTTTTTTCCTTCAATGATGCGTGTTTGCACTTTGAGGGTGTCCCCGACATTGAACTCTGGGACGCTTTTTTTCATTTGCTCGTTGCTTAATTCTTCAAGAATCTGGTTTTTCATAATTTCTCGGCTAATTCTGGGCGAATTTTCTTCGCTTTGTTTAATCCTTTTTCCTTGCGCCACTCATCTATTTTTACGTGGTGTCCTTCAAGGAGTGTTTCGGGAACCTCTTTCCCTTCAAAAACTCGTGGGCGTGTGTACTGGGGCCCTTCAAATATTGCTTCGTGCTCGAAGCTGTCCTGGGATACTCCTTCTGGATGTCCCACAACTCCTGGAACTTGTCTGCCGATGGCGTCTATTGCGACTAAGGCTGCGGGCATTCCACTCGTTAGCACATAGTCGCCAATGGAGATTTCTTCATCGACTTCAAGTTCTATGGCGCGCTCATCAATTCCTTCGTAATGTCCACAGAGGAAGATGAGGTGCTCTTGTTTAGCAAGCTCTTTGCATTTTTTTGCGGTGAGCGGCTTGCCTTGCGGAGTGAAATAAATCACTCGGCTCTTCTCTTTTCTTTGGCTGCGGATCGCTTTCACGATAGGTTCTGCCATCATGAGCATTCCCGGTCCCCCACCAAAGGGTCTCTCGTCAACTTGGGCATGTGGCCCTTCCGCAAAATCGCGGATGTTGACAAGATTAATTTGGAGCAATCCTTTCTCTATCGCCCTCTTTAGCATGCTTACGCTCAAGGGCCCCTGAAAATACTCAGGAAAGAGAGAAAGAATAGTGAACTCCACGTTCTACTTTTTCTTGCGGCGGCTTGCTGCCTTTTTTAGGCGTTTTGCTTGCTCACGCTCACGCAAAAGTTTTGCAGATTCTGGCGCTAGGCGAGAAATCAAGTGAAGCACGTTTTCTGACGGCTCTGCTCCTTTTTCTAACCAGTAGGCAATGCGGTCTGCTTTTACCTCAGCGTTTTTCTCGTTGTCTACGCGTGGATGGTACCAGCCAAGTGTTTCTACGCATTTGCCGTCGCGCGGACTTAAAGTATCTGCTACTACGATTCGGAACTGGCGTGCGTTGCGCTGTCCCTGCTGACGTAATCGAATTTTTAATGCCATAGTGAAAGTTCCATGTTTATTGAACTATAGTACCTGAAAAATTGCTTATCCTGCAAGCTTTCCTGCTATTTTGCTCAATTTTTTCTCTGATTTCGGCATCATTTTAAGAAATTTTTTCATTTGTCTAAACTGTTTTATAATGCGATTGACGCGATCTATATTTGTGCCACTTCCTTTTGCGATGCGTCTGCGACGGGAAGGAAGGAGCTCAACGCGATCTTCTCGTTCATCTGGGGTCATGGAGAGGATAATCGCTTCGATTTGCGTAAACTCTTTTTCTGAAACGTCTAAATCTCCAAGTCCAGACATGCCTGGCAGCATTTTCATGATGCCTTTCAATGATCCCATACGCTTGATCGACTTCATCTGCTTGAGGAAATCGCCAAATGTGAATTCGGCTTTGCGAAGTTTTTTTTCAAGTTTTTCGCTCTCTTTCTGATCAAAATGCTCTTCTGCTTTTTTTACGAGGTTGATGACGTCGCCTTTTCCAAGTATGCGATCGGCCATGGATATCGGGTTAAAGAGCTGGAATTCGGAGGTTTTTTCACCGATTCCTTCAAATTTCAAGGGTTTGCCTGTCACTTCTAAAATAGAGATGGCGGCTCCGGCACGCGCATTCCCATCAAGCATGGTAAGAATTGAACCGGTTAAACCTACAGCTTCATCAAAAGCTTTGGCGGTTTTTACAGCGTCTTGACCCATGGTTGCAGAAGCAACAAAGAGGATTTCTTGCGGATTGAGTTCTTTTTTTATCGCTGTGATCTCGCGCATTAGCTCTTCATCAACATGAAGACGTCCAGCGGTATCTAAGATAAGAAGGTCATGGCCATTTTCTTTTGCGTGCGCATAGGCTTTCTTTGCAACTTTTAATGGATTGGTCTCCCCTTCAACTGTGAAAACAGGAATGTCCGCTGCTTCTCCAAGGATTTGCAGTTGCTTGACAGCTGCAGCACGCTGCAAATCACATGCGGCAACGAGTGGTTTTTTTTCGTAGGGTTTTTTCGTAAGGTATTTGGCAAGTTTTGCGGTAGTCGTGGTTTTTCCAGAGCCTTGCAGCCCGCATATAAGGATTACTGCAGGATCGCCTTTTAGCAAGAGCTTTGGCTCCTCTCCTCCCATGAGACTGATTAATTCTTCATGGACGATTTTAATAAATTGATCACCTGTTGCAACCCCTTTAAGAGCAATCTCTCCAACGGCTTTTTCTTTTACCCGTTTGACAAAATCGGAGACCACTTTGAAGTTCACATCGGCTTCTAATAGAGCAAGGCGCACTTCGCGGACGGCATCGCGGATATTTTCTTCGGTGAGTTTTTTTTCACGCGAGAGTTTCTGCGCGAGGTTTTGGAATTTTTCTGTAACTGCTCCTAGCATGGGGCCTCATATTTTGCGTAGAAAAAGCGGTCATGTCCCGCCCAATCTTTTCCAATTTTCGTATCTTTGTAATAACTAGCAGAGAATAGCTCTAATAGTAATTCGCCTTGTGTATCTCCAATTTCAAAAAAGAGCAGGGCGCCGTCATGCAAATATCCAGGGAGATATTCCGCAAGTCGCTGATAAAATTCGAGTCCTGTGGCCCCTGAAACCAAAGCTGTTTTTGGCTCAAAATTGCGTACAGATGGCTGTAGCAAGTCATATTCTTCTTCGGAAATATAGGGTGGGTTCGAAATGACAAAATGCGCTTTCTTTCCTTCAAACGGTGCAAGAAGATCGCCTTGATAGCATTTCACCTCTAAGTGATTGCGCTCGGCATTTTTCATCCCCAACTCGACACATTCGGATGAGATATCAGATAGAGTGACGTTTAGAGTTGGAAAACGCTTCTTTAAACCGAGCCCAAGACATCCACTGCCACTGCAAAGATCCCACGCTTCTTTTCCTGCTAAGTCGTGCTCGCGCAAATCAGCGCAAATATTTTGAAGCAATATCTCTGTTTCTTGTCGCGGAATAAGTGCGTGTGAATTGATTTCTAAACAACAGTGAAAAAAGTCAATATAGCGGTAGAGATAACCAAGGGGTTCGCCTTGCATTTTTCGATCAAGAAGGCGCATACAGATGCGTAATTCGGCTGAATCAACAGCTTGGTCGAAATTGAGATAAAGGGCGAGACGAGGGAGACGAAGGGCTTCGGAAATAATATCTTCTGCGACTTGACGCGAACGCTCGATATGCTTTTCCTCCAAACGTTTTCGCGAATAACGGAGTAGCTGCTCGATTGTTCTCATGGCGCCTTATCCCTTCATGCGTAGCTCATAGTCTGCTTTAAGCAATCCCTGAACGAATTTATCCAAATCTCCTTGCATCACTTGGTCTAAATTATAAAGCGTTAGGCCAATGCGATGGTCAGTCACCCGATTTTGCGGGTAATTGTAGGTGCGGATTTTTTCGGAGCGGTCGCCTGTTCCGACTTGCCCAGAGCGCTCTTCCGCGCGCTTTTTTTCTTCTTCGAGACGTTTTGTCTCCGCAATCTTCGCCTTAAGTAAACGCATCGCTTTATCGCGATTTTTATGCTGCGAACGCTCTTCTTGACACGTAACCACTGTATTTGTAGGTAAGTGCGTGATGCGTACAGCAGAATCTGTGGTGTTGACGTGCTGGCCGCCAGCTCCAGAGGCTCTATATGTATCGATTTTGAGATCATCAGGCTTGATCTCAATTTCATCTTCGTCAGCAGGCTCAGTCAATACCGCCACAGTAATTGCGGAAGTGTGCACACGTCCTTGCGTTTCTGTATCCGGCACTCGTTGCACGCGGTGCGTGCCGCCCTCATACTTGAGGAAGCGAAAGGCATTTTTGCCTGAAAAAACCAGAATGATCTCTTTAAAACCACCAGCGTCAGAAGGGGTTCCTGAAAGCATTTCATATTTCAGGCCAATATTATCTGCGTAAAGACGGTACATCCGCACGCAATCGCCCACAAAAATCGCCGCCTCATCTCCTCCAGTTCCAGCACGCAATTCCATAACAACATTTAAGTTATCACGGGGATCGGGAGGAACAAGAAGTGACTCCAGCTTGGATTGTGAAATAGCGAGGTTCTCTTTTAGTTGCGTGAGCTCTTCACGAACCATCTCCAAAACTTCAGGATCACTCTCATCTTTAAGTAGGCGCTCATTTTCAGTGATTGCGCGCTCTTCTTCATCAAAGATGCGATGCGCTTCGCGAATATCACTCAAATAGCTATGCTCTTGCGTGACTTCGCGATAGCGTTTTTTGTCCTGAACAAGCTCGGGATCACCTAGCAATTTCTCTATCTCGTCAAGACGAACAAGAAGTTTGCTTACGCGTTGTTTCACTCTTCAGTTGTCTTCTTAGGCGCTGCCTTTTTTGCTGCTGTTTTTTTCGCTGCAGGCTTCTTTGCTGCTGGTTTTTTTTCAGCTGCCGCTTTAACCGCAGGTTTTTTCAGCTTCTTTTTAGGAGCTTCTTCTTCTTTCTTTTCTTCTACTGGCTGTGGCGCACGCGCATAACGCTTTTTAAATTTCTCAAGACGTCCTTCTGTATCGACAAATTTTGTTTCGCCTGTAAAGAAAGGGTGAGAGGCCGAAGTAATAGGTGCGCGGTAAACCGGGTACTCTTTTCCTTCAAATGTTTCTCTCTCTTTAGTTTGCAGTGTTGATCCACATACAAATTTTGTACCTGTCGCTGTGTCGACAAAAAGAATTTCTTGATATTCTGGGTGGGTATTTTTCTTCATCTGAGTCTCCTTTTAATGTCCTATTGTAACCCTAAAATTGATTAATGACAAGAGTTGTCTAATATGTTAAAATGATCTCATATGAGTTTTACAAGATCCTTTTTATCGGGCACCCCGAAACCACTAAAGTTAATTGTTTACTTGATAGCCGGTATTTCGTTCGGATTAGCGCTACTAGGCGCCTTTCCTATAGCGCAAGCGGCTTCCGCCTTACTTGTGATCTCCCCGTTTGGCGCTAAAAACCTCATGATCTGGCAAGCCCTCACCCACATCTTTTACTACCCTTCCGGCGGCGCTATTTCCCTCGGATTCCTTATCAATATATTTTTTGCATGCTACATGCTTCTTTTTATCGGTAAGATGATCATTGAAATGCGAGGACTTAAGCACTTCTATACTCTTTTCTTTGGAAGTGCCCTTATTTCAGGAACTGTCGCCATGACAATCCTCTACTTTTTTCCTACAATGACTCACGTTGCAGGTGCCTCAAGCGTGATTTACGCTCTTCTTGTCTCCTGGCTTTTCCTCTTCCCCGACGCACAAGTCCTGCTCTTTCTCATGATTCCTGCAAAGACAAAGTGGCTCATCCCCGGATTCCTCGCTTTTCAAGCTCTTCAGGATTTTAGCGAAGGAAACTTCCTTATCTTCACGACTAGCGCCTCCGCTGTGCTTTTCGCCTATCTCTACAATGTTATGGCATTTCGCATGCACTCCCCTTACCTCTCTTTACACGGGTTTGAACGACTCCTTTTAAAAATCAAAAGGCCGCAGAGAAATTTACCGACGGCTGAGGTTTTTGCAGAAAAAAGTAAAATCTATGACTTTAAAACAGGAAAAGCTGTTGTCGAAGATGAGGCATTCATGGACGCCTGCTTAGCAAAAATTTCGCAACACGGAAAGAAATCACTAACGTTTTGGGAACGCATACGCTTACGAAAGATCAGCAGAAAGAAAGGCCATTCTAGCCGTATGGATTCCGTTTAGAACCCCCTCTTCAAATCGAAACTCAGGATGATTCTCCAATTCGGGATAGTCATTTGGCTGTAAAAGATCATCTGTTGTCAGATTAGGACGAATCCTTTCCGCAATCTTCATCAATTTTTCCTCCTGAAATGTCACCAATTCGTCGAAGATCTTTTTCTTTTCGTCGCTCATAAAAAAACTCCCGCAATAGCTTAGCAGACTCTTCGTCGCAAACGCCTGATGTTATTTCCACTTTATGGATAGGGTGTTTTTCGCGCATTAATGAAATGAGCGAACCATCGCCACCATGCCGCAAATCTTTTGCTCCATAAACTAGACGATCAACTCGAGATAAAATAATGGCCCCTGCACACATTACACACGGCTCTAAGCTTGTATAGAGTGTACAGCCCGTCAACCTCCACCTCTTCAAAAAGAGCGCAGCTCGACGAATTGCCATTAGCTCAGCATGGCATGTCGCATCTTTGCGCTCTTCAACACCATTACAAGCCATAGAGATTATTTTATTCTCATAAACAACAACCGCTCCAACAGGCACTTCTCCTTTTCCAAAGGCAACCTTTGCTTGCTTTAGCGCTATTTCCATAAATTTTTTGTCATTCATAAAGTTAGTATACATCCTTGCTCTTTTTCATGCATTCGAGTAGAATAAGCATATACGTTTAAACACGGGAGCGTAAAAGTATGTCCCTCGATAAAGGCACTAAAGAAGAAATTACAAAAAAGTACCAACTTCATGAAAAAGATACTGGTTCTGCAGACGTACAAATTGCGATTTTGACAGAGCGTATTACCGAGCTACAGGAACACTTGAAGCGCACTCCTAAGGATCACGCTTCGCGTCTTGCTCTACTAAAATTAGTAGGTCAGCGCCGTAAGCTTTTGGATTATCTCAATTCTACAGATACCAAACGCTACCAAACGCTGATTAAGCGCCTGAAGCTACGCAAATAAATATTATAGCGCCGAAAGGCGCTTTTTTTTTAACCCTAGTAGAGGCTCAAAAATTCCTTTTTCGAGCAGATGGAAAATCCCTCTTCTCAAAAAAGAAATTTTTGCCTCTAACTGTATAATTTAAGGAAAACAATGGAAGCAAAAACAATGAGTGTCAGTGTTGCTGGCAAAGAACTAAAATTTGAAACAGGCCGCATTGCGCGCCATGCCGGTGGAGCTGTGCTTGTAACTATGGGCGAAACCATGGTTTTGGGAACCGCTTGCGCTTCAAAAGAGGGCATGGGGGGAGACTTTCTTCCAATGCGTGTCGACTATATTGAAAAATTCTCTTCCGCTGGAAAAACTCTTGGCGGGTTTCTTAAACGTGAAGGACGCCCTGTAGAACGAGAAATTCTTGTTGCGCGCCTCATCGATAGACCGCTTCGCCCGATGTTTGAGGAAGGGTACACTAACGAGTTACAAATTATCACAAAAGTTCTCTCCTACGATGGTACACATAGCCCTGAACCTCTAGCAATTTGTGCCGCTGCAGCTGCTCTTGTCATTTCAGAAGCCCCTTTAATTAAGCCAGTTGCCGCAGTTCGTGTCGGACACATTGATGGAAATTATGTCATTAATCCTACTGTTGAAGAAATGGAGCGCTCTGAGCTCGACCTATTGATTGCAGGAACAGTTGATGCTGTATTAATGATTGAAGGTTATTCAAATTTCTTCACTGAGGAACAAATTCTTGAGGCTATTGAGGAAGGTAGCAATGCAATTAAAATCATTTGTGAAGAACTTGCCGACTGGCAAAAAGTTGTTGGGAAAGAGAAAGACCGCTCTACTCTTGCACCAATGCCGAAAGAGCTCTTTGATAAAGTAGAAAATCTTGTTAAAGAGGACCTTCTAAAAGCTGTTCGTCTTGGTGATAAGGTAGAACGCACAGATGCTCTTGATGCAATTGGAACTAAAATTAAAGAGCACTTTCTTCCTGAAGAGGGAGAAAGAGAATTCAGCGAAATTGATGTAAAAAAAGCACAGAAAAAAGTGACCGCTCATTATATGCGTCAAATGATTCTAAAAGAAAATATTCGCTGCGATAGTCGTCGTCTTAATGAGATTCGCCCGATCCACATTGATATGGATCTACTTCCACGCACACACGGTTCTACACTATTTACGCGTGGTGAAACTCAGGCAATTGCTGTTTGTACTCTCGGTTCTGAAAGTATGGGTCAGCGCTTTGAAAGTTTGAATGAGGGTGATGGTCTAAGGCGTTTTTACTTGCAATACTTCTTCCCACCTTATTGTGTTGGTGAAGTAGGCCGCATGGGTGCACCTGCACGTCGTGAAATTGGTCACGGAAAGCTTGCAGAGAGAGCACTTGCTGCAACTATCCCAAGCAAAGAAGATTTCCCCTATACAATCCGTCTAGAATCCAACATCACAGAATCAAACGGCTCCTCTTCAATGGCATCTGTTTGCGGTGGTTGCTTAGCAATGATGCAAGCAGGTGTGCCAATCAAACGCCCTGTTGCAGGAATCGCGATGGGTCTCATCTTAGAAGGCGAAAGCTACTCCATTCTCTCTGACATTCTTGGAATTGAAGATGCCTTAGGCGATATGGACTTTAAGATTACGGGTGACGAAAAAGGAATCACTGCTTTCCAACTTGATATTAAGGTGGAAGGAATTACACATAAGATTATGGAAGTCGCTCTTGGACAAGCGAAAGAGGGTCGTATCCACATCTTAAATAAGATGCTACAGGCATGTCCAAAAGCTCAAAATGAACTCTCCGTACACGCTCCAAAGATTGAAATCATTCCTGTCCATCCAAGTAAAATTGGAGTCGTTATCGGTCCTGGAGGGAAACAGATTCGTGCAATTCAAGAGTTTGGCGTTAGCGTCGATATTGATGATGCCGGTCTTGTGAGCATTACTTCTAACTCTAAAGAGAGCATTGAAAAAGCTAAAGATCTCATCATCAACCTCGTTTCTGAAGTTGAAGTTGGCAAGACCTACACTGGTAAGGTAACTGGTATTCGCGAGTTTGGTGTCTTTGTCAAAATCTTTAGTCAAGAAGGTCTTCTGCACATCTCTGAAATCTCTAAAGAGCGCCTCAATACTATTGACGGTCTCTTTAATGAAGGTGATGAGGTTACAGTTAAGGTTCTGGAGAAAAATGATCGCGGCCAGATCCGCCTCTCCAAAAAAGCTCTTCTGTAATAGCTACTTATTTACTAGAGTAAATGCAAAAAGCGGGAATTGTATAATTCCCGCTTTTTGCATTTAATTCTGCTTAATACCCATGATGACCTCTCAACACAGGTTACATATTGACCACTAACTCTGATCCACCCTTTATTACATAATCTTTACTCAAACCTAATTCTTCGAGTTTTGTTTGTTCATTCAGGCTACCTAATTGATTTTTGTACTTGTGATTGCATTCTATTGGTCTTACAGGATAGGAGATATCAAAAGAAAAGAGGAACCGATAAAAATCAAGACACACGGAAGGAAAGAAAAAAGCATATTTCGTGTGGGTCTGGATCTGATACGAGAAGCAATTTTAAGGCGCAAAAGCATAGGGGAATTTAGGCGGCTACTAGAGTGTTTTGGCTCTCAGAGTAAGGAGGCTACATGATGTAGAAAAATTTTTGTCTGGTTCAGAGGAGCTATGGTTGCATCAGAGCTTTTAAAAAACCTGCTAATCTTCTGTAAGTTAGGTAGCAGATAAGCGTTATTTCTCACTTCAAGACAACATCACTGCTTATCCAGCTTCCTGCTTCGTAAGCGGCTATTTCCAACTCGTTTTGAGAAGAAGTTCTACGACAATTAGGGCACGAAGGAAGTTTATCTTTTTCTAATTCGAACTTGTAACTAACCGTATTACGTACATGCGCTCCGTTTTCATAATGCGCTATAATACTGCGAGTTCCTTGATCAAAGTGTATTTGCTTCAACTTCTCTATGATAGTTATTAAAATACAGGGGAAGTGAAATCTATGTTGAGAACAAAAATAAGTATCAGCTCCTTCCTCTTGGCAAGGAGTGCATAAATTATCATTCTCTACACTCGATTGAAAAACAGAAAACAGATAACTATAGCGGTATTTTTCTGCTCGTCTATCTCTTAATTCTGGACTCAAATGATTCATTCGATCGATTCGGTCTTGAACTTCGGCAAAATGTCTTCGACTTTCTTGAATTTCAGGTGGCAAATATGATGGTGGTCTCGGTGGATTTGAGGTTTTCACTACATTACGCACAAAAGAGAGCTTAACAAAACGCCATCTAGCTACACGAATTACACCACTCATCTGTAAAATAGCCAGTGCTGAATATAGAACTGCGTGCTTTGACACAAGAGCAAGCATGCAATTGGTAACAAGAGAGCAGAGATAGAGCGTTTGTGTAGCCATTTGATAGTCAGAATTGGTCCATTTTAATTCATAGTTTTCTTGGATTTCAGCAATCCGTTCAGCAGTAGCATCTGGGTCGTATTTTCTATACCAACGATTAGGATTCAGTACACTTGCAAAAGGTCTTCCTAGCCAATTAACAGCCACTGCTACAGGATAGAATCCTATGATTAAAATCCCAGCCATGACTACTACTACCGTTATTTTCTCAGTAAATTCACGATTTATACCTTTTTTAAGGTCAATTTCTGCAAAAAAATTTGCAAGCTGAAACAATCCAAATCCCCAAGAAATAAGATTCGCTGCAAAAATACGTGAACGAATCCGGTATATCTTCTCCATGTACTCTGAAGATTGCGACTGCTTGTGTGTGATACTCACACGGCTTGTAATCCAAGCTGAATAGAGAGTAAGTCCTAAAGTATTCATGCCAATCATCATACATTGAATTGACCTAAGTCGCAATCCAATGGCGTCAATTTAAACATTTATTATGTTGCTTGCCTATAGCAATGACGAGTTTTTCTTGTATCTACTGACAGCCACGGGCAACTTCTATCTGGCCTTATTGGGACTCGGTGTTTTTGGCAGTATCTTTCTAACCGATCATTAAATTCATCAAGATCTAAAGTGGTCCCAGGCGTCAAGACAAAAAATCCTCTGTACCAGACAAAAATTTTTCTACATCATGTAGCCTCCTTACTCTGAG
>JAJFMI010000082.1 GCA_021772235.1 Chlamydiota bacterium | reverse complement strand
CAATGGCTTCTGGTTCTGAAGGTGAAGGTTCTGTAGAAGCGGTGAAAGAAGTCCCGACAGAATCGAAAATGGCGGATGATCGCTCAAATCTTAGCTATCATAATTCTAAAGTTGAAACAGCTCAGAATGCTGCTTCTACTGAAGAGAAGTTGATTGAAGAGAAGTACACAAGTTCTTCTCAGAAAATACAAGGATTTCAAGGAGTTGGACGTGCATTGGGAACAATCGGTAAGACGATCGGAGAGATGGTGCAGAGTGTTAACAAGAGTACAGAAAGTACGTTGCAAGGATTGGCGCAAAGCACGCAGCAATCAGTGAGTGGAAGTATGAGCTTAGCGAACCAGTTACTTAGTACAGCAAGTAATCTGTATGCAGGATTGAGAGGTTAATATGAGTACAATGCAAAATCCACAAGTAAATTCACAAAATATTGCCACAAGCACGCAAGGTAGTGGCAATGCTTTAGATAGTCTTTGGAGTCTTTCAGAAACGACAGGCTCAGGAGTTTACTACAAGACTGTTCTAGCGCTTGCTGGAAACATGGACGCTGTAGAAGACGTGATTGACTCTTACTCAAATCAAGTCGTTGTTTTGATGAAGCAGGCTAAAGAATTAGAGAAGAAGATGTCTGATCAGTCAGAAAATGACACAGGTTTTTCAATGGGATCCATGCAAAATCAGACGAAAAATGCGAATATGAACTGGTCAGAAACACAGTTGATTTCGAATCAAGTGTCAACACTTGGATCACGCATTGGCCAAAGTTCTTCGCTCTTTTCAGCGTTGAAGCAAGTTGGTGATGCTGTCATCACAATGTTTGATAAAACAGCAAAAACGAGGAAGTCACCGTAATGATTTATGCATCATCCATTCAAGTTGAAGGTACGAGCCATTCTGTAGCGTCACTGGCAGGTCCCTCTGTGGGAAAAGAGCAAGAAACTGCTTTGCTTGCGTACTTAGGTAGAAGTGAGGAAGTTCGCGCGTTGTATAAGAGCACAATTGCGAATGGAAAAGCTGTGATTTTTGTCCCAGGAAATGGACTCTTTGTCAAAAGTATTACGTATGGCGTTGGCGGAACCAGGCACTATGATAAAATTGCGGAATGGGTACCGGAAAAGTCTACAGGAGAAGCGATCTCATTTGAGGCGAGAAGAGTTCCAGGCGAAGCGACAAGTTTTGAAGCCAATTTAGCCCCGAGAACTGCCACGATTTCGGGTACTGTTGCTGCCGCAGCTCAGAAAGTAGTTACAATTACAGGATTAGTTTCAGGAGAAAAAAGTGGGATAAATCTGCAAGGCATTCGAAATAATAGCGAAAACAACTGTTTTTTGAATGCGGCTCTACAATTCATCATTCACTCTCCTTTAGCAGAGCATTTCAATGCAGGCGGTGGAGAAACATCTGAGAAAGTAAAGGGGTTTAGAAAGTTCTATGAGAGTTATAAAACAGGTCACAAAGAGCTAAATTCCGCCGATATTCGCAATGTTTTTGGTTATGATCTGTACGCTCAAGATGATAGCGCAGAGTTTATTGGGAATCTGGCGAGTGAATTTGAGAATACTGCGCTACAAACTGTTTATGAGAAATTTAGCAGGCAGGATAAGGGTGCTTCAAAATTGAATGCTGATGGTAATTGGATGCAAAGCGTTTCAATGTCTAGCGAAAATAGTTCTTTTCAAACAATGCTTGATCAGCATTTTACTGAAAGATTTATGGAAAATGATCTTGAAATCGAAGGTGTAAATGGCCCTCACTACGCTGAGAGATTTATCCAAGAAAATACAAAAGATCTCTTTCTCCGAATGGAATGGGGTGTTGATTTTGGAAAAAGTGCTAAGAAAGGGATCGACATTCAAATGGGCGAAGAAAATCGCTTTAAGGTTAAGGGAGAAGACTTTTCTTTGCGCAGCTATGTAAAACATATAGGTGATAAATTCACTGGTGGGCACTATCTGTATTATCTCAATAGAGGAAGTAAATGGTATTGCATCAATGATGAAATAGTAAGGGAAATTAAAGAAAAAGAATTCTTAGAAAATGCGAATAAAGTTTACTTGATGCATTTAACAGCTGTGGATTGAAGTAGCAATCCGATACTTTTCAGTAAATGAAATATCTGATGGCTCCAAAAGCGCAACATCGTAGCGTTTTTGGAGCTCTTTTTTTATTTTGTTAAAAAAGTGTTCTTCAGAGGGCAGGTGCGTTTTTAACTTGGTTAAAAAAGTACTGTGATCTCTATCGGCGCGGTAGGTAGGGCGCCTTTTTGGCAGCTGCAGTGTTGCCATGTTCTCTTCGCAGTAATCCCATAAAAAAGTGGTGTGATGCACCCAGCGGTTCTTTTTAATATACTGCGCATTGCCGCCGAATTTCTTCTCCTCGATGATGTAGTCATTTTCTTTTAGCGAAAAGTGATTGAGGTTGAGCGCCTCTTTGTAAAATCCTTCTGACCAGCGCATGATCGGTTCGGGAAAGGGATGGAATGAGTGGGCTGTTTTATCAAAGATGAAGCTGACAAAAAGTGTGTTGTGATCGACGACTACTGTGCCACCACCGCTGTAGCGTTTGATGAGGGGGAGTTTTTGCTCTTGCTGTTTGCTTGAGTGGACAAGTTCTTCGGGCTTTCCAGAAATG
>JAJFMI010000081.1 GCA_021772235.1 Chlamydiota bacterium | reverse complement strand
ACTCTAATTTTTCCTCCGCTCCAATAGCACTGCCCGTAATTCTTACAGCATTTGGCTATCACATCATCATTCCCAGTCTGACAACGTATATGAAACACGATCGCAAACATCTCATCTACACGATTATTGTGGGAAGTTTGCTCTCCTTAATTGCTTATTGTGTTTGGCAGTTTTGTACCCTTGGAATTGTGCCAGTTGCAGGGAAATACAGCATAGAAACAGCCTATAACTCCGGCAGTACCATTATCCCTATGCTCGCCGGCATCATAAAAAATCGTTGGGTGATTACCTTTGCTCAATTTTTTGCATTCTTTGCGATTGTCTCCTCTTTCCTTGGAGTATCCCTTAGTCTCTCTGATTTCCTCACCGACGGGTTTAAAATCAAAAAGAGCTGGGAGGGAAAGCTTCTTGCTGTAGTTCTAACTTTTGTGCCGCCACTCTTTTTTGTTTTAAGCTATCGCGAAGGATTTCTTCTTGCTCTTGAATATGCCGGAGCTTTTGTCGCTATTCTCCTTATATTTCTTCCCGCTGCCATGGCCTGGACCCTCAAAACCCCCAAATTTTACAGCAGCATTTGGGGACGCGCTATGCTTCTCTCTATTAGCGCCTTCGCTTTATTAATCGTCGCATTTGTTATAATGGCTCGATATGTTTCAGCTTAAAACCAACTACCAGCCAAAAGGCGATCAGCCCGAAGCGATCAAACATTTGGTAAAAGGCTTGCGAGCAGGCAAAAAAAGCCAAGTTCTCCTGGGAGTAACCGGATCTGGTAAAACCTTTACCATGGCCAATATCGTCGCCCAAATCCAAAAGCCTACCCTTGTCCTCGCTCATAATAAAACCTTAGCCGCCCAACTCTTTCAAGAATTCAAAGGATTTTTCCCCAATAATGCCGTCGAATACTTCGTCTCCTACTACGATTATTACCAACCTGAAGCCTACATTGCCCGTACAGACACATTTATTGAAAAAGACCTTGCGATCAATGACACCATCGACAAAATGCGCCTCTCCGCCACACGTTCGCTAATCGAAAGAAATGATGTGCTCATCGTCTCCTCCGTCTCTTGCATCTACGGATTGGGAATGCCTGAATTCTATTGCAAAATGGCCCTCACCATTGAAACGAATAAAGAGTACCGTCGCGACGATCTACTCCTTCGGCTCATTGAAATGCGCTATGAGCGCAATGATTATGAACTCTCCCGCACAAAATTTCGCGTGCGAGGTGATGTCATAGAAATTGTTCCCTCCTATGAGGAAGATATCGCTTACCGCTTTGAGTTTTACGACGAACTTTGCGAACGCATCTCAGAAATCGACCCTCTCACCGGAAAAGTATTGTCGCGCCGCGAGAGCGTAACCATTTTTCCTGGATCGCACCACGTCACACCAGAAGAAGTGCGCGAAAAAGCGCTTGAAACCATCTCCTCCGAGTTAATTGTACGCGCTAAACATTTCGAGGAAAACCAGCAACACATCGAGCATCAACGCATAAAAGAGCGCACAAAGCACGACCTAGAAATGATCAAAGAAGTCGGATACTGCAAAGGCGTAGAAAACTATTCGCGTCATTTTAGTGGACGCAAAGAGGGGGAACCCTCTCCCTGCCTACTCGATTATTTTCCCGAAGACTTTCTTCTTTTTGCAGACGAATCGCATCAATCCATTCCGCAAGTGCGCGCCATGTATAACGGTGATCGCGCGCGCAAAGATTCCCTTATTGAATTTGGCTTCCGCTTGCCCTCTGCCTACGATAACCGCCCCTTAAAATTCGAAGAATTTTACAGGCGCCTCCATCAAGTTGTCTACGTTTCTGCAACGCCCAGTCCCTGGGAAGTAGAAGAATCGGGCGGTGAAATTGTGGAACAAATCATTCGCCCAACCGGTCTTCTCGACCCATTAATTGAAGTGCGGCCCGCTACAAATCAAGTCGATGATTGCTTAGAAGAAATCCAAAAAGAAGTTGAAAGTGGCCACCGTGTACTTGTTACAACACTTACAAAAAAACTGGCCGAAGATCTCACTAAGTACCTGACAGAAATCGGAATAAAAGCGCAATATCTCCACTCAGACGTTGATACATTGGAGCGCGTACAAATCATAAAAGAGCTTCGCGAAGGCGTCCACGATGTTCTTGTTGGAATTAACCTTCTTCGGGAAGGGCTTGATATCCCTGAAGTCACACTTGTCACGATCCTCGATGCCGATAAAGAGGGATTCTTGCGCTCCGAAACCGCACTTATCCAAACATGTGGGCGCGCCGCGCGCAACGAAAAAGGACGCGTCATTATGTACGCCGATAAGGAAACAAAAAGCATTGCCGCAGCAATACGCGTGACAAAAGAGCGTCGTGCCATACAAGAAGCGTACAACGCAAAACACAATATCATACCAAGAAGTGTAAATCGTGCGAGCGCTACAGACCTTGTCGAAACCTTTACTGGTGAAAAACTTGAAGAGGCGAAGTCGCTCTATGAGAAAACCATTGACGCAGAAGACCTTGCCCGAAAACTTGCTGACTGCGAGAAACTCATGATGAAAGCTGCCAAAGAGCAGCAATATGAAGAGGCGGCTCGTTATCGCGACCTTGTCAAATTTTACAAAGAGCTAACACTTCTCGAAGACCATCCTCATTAGTGATCGAGAGGATCTGGCACTCATTTCCCACTCCGCTTCGCTACATGGGTCCCTTTTCGCGTCCCGCTCCTCGGCTGTTTTTTTGTTGTTGTTACTAGAAAACTTACCAGGGTCTATTTTCTATAGTGTTGATGCTATAGAAAATAGGAAAAACTATGCGTTTCATGCTGTATTTTGGGAATATGGCTTCTTTTGCCGAAAAATAGGTGTTTATTACATAAATATAGCATGTGTGCTATGAAAAACAGCAAATATTATGCGTTTAATGCGTTAAACATTGTAGTTTTTTATAGCGTGTATGCTATAATTCAAATATATGAGAGAATATACAGTTTCGGAAAAGCTTTTAATTAAAGAAGTTACGGAAGCATCACGAAATGTGAAAGAGGTCACAAGAGGGCTTTCGATTGGGTTATTAATTAAATTCATTCGAAAACAACTGAAAATGTCTCAAATTGTTTTAGCAAAGCGGGCGGGTATGCCTCAGTCAACAATTTCACGCGTTGAACAGGGGAAGACAGATGTAAATGTCTCTACTTTAGAAAAAATTCTGCAAGCGCTCTCCTGCGAACTTGTTCTCACCCCCATGTTGGAGAGATCAATTGATGAAATCAGAAAGGATCAAGCTAAAAAAGTCGCAGAAAAACAGATTCGATATGTTCAGGGAACAATGAATTTAGAAAACCAGGAACCGGATTCTGAATATTTAGAAGAAGTTCTAAAACAAGAAACAGAAAAACTCTTAAGAGGTTCTAGTAAGCGATTGTGGGAGGAGGTGTGAAAAACAGATTTCTTTTTCCTGAAGATGCGACGCCTTTAGATGATTGTAGTGGCTTAATACCGACATGGGTATATACATTGAAAGAGTTGAACCGCATAGAGTTTGAGAATATCTTAGAGGCAAAGAAACGATATTTTCAAAAGCCGATACCGCATCCAGAAAAATGGTTTCAGGTAGATGAAAAGTTAACTGTTTTTACGGCGGTGGAGGAGATCTTCAGCGAGTTCGATTTGGATTTTTTGAATTTCCATCAGGCGGTCCCACTGTTTCTTTGTAAATAGATCAATTTTTGCGTGAAGTTGGCGGATTTCAAGTTCCGTTTTTAGATTTGTGCGGTAGCCATCATCGTCGCGAAGGTGATCTTTTTTTGCCTGGCGATTCTGACTCATCATTATTATTGGTGCTTGTATTGCAGCAAGACAGGAGAGAAAGAGGTTGAGTAGGATATAGGGATAGGGATCAAATGCGCGGT
>JAJFMI010000009.1 GCA_021772235.1 Chlamydiota bacterium | reverse complement strand
TACTCATAAAAAAACCTTTTCTACCATTATAATCTCTTTTCATGTTAAGATACAATGATCTGAAAAACAAAAAATGGAACAAAACGTGTCTTTTGATAAATTTAATTTACATCCCAAACTTTTAAAAGCTTTATCTGAGGCAGGTTATACTGAACCAACTGAAGTTCAATTTAAAACTATAATGAAAGTAGCCGAAGGTCTCGATATCAGAGCTTCAGCCCAAACTGGAACAGGAAAAACAGCAGCCTTCCTTCTACCAGCTCTTAACCAGCTAACAAAACCGCAAGAAAAACACTCCAAACTTCCGCGTGTTCTTATTCTTGCTCCAACGCGAGAACTAGCGATTCAAATTGAGTCTCAAGTAGACAAATACGCAAAGTATCTCCCCAATATTAAAAAGGCCTGCATTTACGGTGGCGTCCCTTATCATAAGCAGTTGCGCAGTCTTTCTCGCCAATGCGATTTGTTGATCGCAACTCCTGGCCGATTGATTGACCTTCTTCTACAAGGAAAAGTCAACCTCTCTCGCATTGAAATGTTTGTTCTTGATGAAGCAGACCGCATGTTAGATATGGGATTTGTTGAACCTGTAAATCAAATCGCAGCAGCTACACCTAAAAAACGCCAAACACTCCTCTTTTCTGCAACCCTAGAGGGAACCGTAACACAATTTTCCAATCAGCTTATGCGCGACCCTGTTGATATTGTTGTACACGGAAAACAAGCAAAGCATGAAAACATCAAACAAAACCTTCATTACGTTGATGACATCGAGCATAAAAACCGCCTCCTTGACCACTTACTAGCAGAAGATAATGTCGACAACGCGATTGTCTTCACCTCTACAAAACGCCATGCAGATAAACTTGTTGGCGAACTCTATGACAAAGGATTTTCAACAGCAGCGCTACACGGAGATATGAGTCAGAGACAACGTACACGTACAATTGCACAGTTGCGTAGCGGAAAAATCAAGGTTCTAGTTGCAACAGACGTTGCTGCACGCGGAATTGATGTACAATCAATTACCCACGTTTTCAATTTCGACCTTCCTCGCAACATCGAAGATTACGTTCACCGTATTGGTCGCACAGGCCGCGCCGGAGCAAAAGGCACAGCACTCTCCTTCGCATCAAATCGTGATAACGTGCTTGTAAAAAAGATCCAAGACTTTACCGGACAAAAAATGGACGTTGTAGTTGTTCCAGGATTTGAGCCTAGCAAAAAACAGCGTCCAGCACCTTCTCGACAAAAGCCACGCCCTCAGTTTGGAAATAGAAAACCAGGCAGTGGAAAACCTCGCAGTAAACCAGGAAGCTTCAGTAAACCAGCTGGCTTTGGAAAATCTCGTGGGAAACCGGGAGGCAAACCTAGCGGGAAACCTGGTGGCAAGCCTTCAGCTAGACCTCCAAGAAAACAAGCAGGCCAACAGAGAAGACGAGGAAAGTAAATAAGACAAGTTTACCAAATAAACTTTATTTGATACAGGTTATAAGAAAACAACCACTTTCTTATAATGGCCAAATATCTTTCTCTAACTCTTGCTGCCATGACTATGGTTTGCTGCACTATGTGCGCGCAGAGTGATCAAGGCAAAAGCGATCAGAATAACAGTGATCAGTCCGAACAGAACGACTCGTATGACGACGGCGTAACCTGGATAGGGCCCGGTCTCTATTATGGAATCTGGTTTGGAACCGAAGCCGCATTCCACGGTTGGCGCCGCGATCACATTTTTCATCACCACCACTACCATCATGATTACGATCACCGCGATCGTTCTCGCACAACTCAAGGGCACACGCATGCCGAAAGAGGCGGCCATGGTACAAATATCCATCACCATTATCACCACAATATGGGTGGTGGGCGTCGTGGCGGTGGACGTCGCGGAGGACGCAGATAATGAAAAAATATCTTCCCCTCATTTTTGCCAGCATGACAATGATCTGCGGCAACCTATCGGCACAAACCACTGTTACAGTTTACCCAAATGATGGTTACGACGAGGATGGTTATGATGAATCAGACGTTGTATGGGTCGGTCCCGGTCTCTATTATGGGCTATATTTCGCAACAAGACCCGATTTTTACGCTTGGCGACGAGACAACCTCTTTTTTCATCGCTACTACCACCCAGGATTCAGACGCTATCACTACCACTATTATGACAGGCGCTATGGCGGTGGAAGACATTATCACGGCAGAAGAGGGCGCGGCTATTATAGAAACAGAACCAACAGAGGTTACAGAAGACGCGATCATAGAGCGCGCCGAAGAAGCAACAGAGGACGCGGTGGCGGCGGTGGACGTAGAGGCGGCGGCGGTCGTCGCGGTGGTGGTCGCAGATAATTCTTAAACTGCTTATACTGGTGGGATGAGTAAGAAGATTCCTTTATTTTCTCTTGTCCTTCTAGTAATTGCAGCGATTGACAGCATTCGTAATCTTCCAGCAGCGGCGCTTTTTGGCAGTTCGTTAATTTTCTTTTTTATCTTTGCCGCGATCATCTTTCTCATCCCGACATCCCTTGTCGCAGCAGAACTCTCCGCAACCTATCCCGAAAAAGGCGGCGTCTATCACTGGGTGCAGATGGCATTTGGTGAAAAAACTGGCATGCTTGCTATCTGGTTGCAATGGATCAACACAATGGTCTGGTATCCGACAATCCTCTCATTTATTGCTGGAACACTCGCCTATCTCATTAATCCCAACTTAGCAGAACATAAAGGCTATATCGCCTCCGTCGTCCTCATTATTTTCTGGGCACTCACCTTCATTAATCTTTTTGGTCTGCGCATTTCCACAAAAATCAATAGTATCTGCGTCCTTGTCGGTACCGTCTTTCCCCTATTTGCACTAATCGGACTCGGCATTTTTTGGGCACTTTCCGGCAATCCCCTACAAATTTCCATCACAACAGAAACCATTTTTCCCTCATTTAATTCCTCAACAAGCTGGATCTCCCTCATCGCGATCATGGCCTCTTACCTTGGTATGGAACTTTCTGGGGTACACATTAAAGAAATTCATGAGCCCCAACGCAACTTCCCCAAAGCGATTTTCATTTCCTGCTCTTTTATCCTAACCACCATGATTCTCGGCTCTCTGTCTATCGCATTTGTTCTTCCCGACCACGAAATCAACCTTGTCTCTGGCGTGATGCAAGTCTTTGCAAACTTCTTTTCCGTCTTTCATATGGAATGGT
>JAJFMI010000080.1 GCA_021772235.1 Chlamydiota bacterium | reverse complement strand
GGAGCGTGCGCGCGCCCATGCGCGCAGAAGCGTGAGCGGCTTCACAGCCGGCATGGCCAGCTCCGACCACAATGAGATCGAACTCCTCAAAAATCATGAATGAATTTATTTTTTCTTATGACGATCGCGGCGGCGGCGCTTTTTGCGCTTATGCTTTGAGATCTTCAAACGACGTTTTTTCTTTACAGACGACATTGATGCTCCAATAATATTCACCCGAGTATACCTCCTTTCTCAAAAAAGGTAAAGGAGCGACTGAATTCAAATTAAATATTTATTCAAAAGAGCGGTGGATGCATTTTCTTTTTTGAAAACAGCAGTAAATTTATTGATTTTGAAGAAGGATTCCATCTCTTTGCAGGTCACCAATTGTTGCGGGACTTGCCATCGATCCTCTAGGAAATGCATAAGGACCTGGATCTTTATAGTGATCAGTTTTTTCTCTAACTCTTAAGATATTGGCCATTCCGCCAAATACAGTTTGGCCAAAAGGGCCATCATAACCCAACATAGGGATGCTATTTTTTGGGATCGGCATTCCTGTTTTCGTCATATCTTTCATTCCTGTAACACCCATCGTCATATAGCCAGGAATGAGCTTGCGCACCCTTTTATCAAAATCGCCCACGTCCATGCCCACCATATTGGGAAACTGGTGCCCCATCTGATTCATAGTGTGATGCGTCATATGACAGTGAAAAATCCAATCTCCTGGATTGTTCGCAAGAAACTCAATGACTTTTGCAGAGCCCACAGGAACAAGAACGGTGGTTTCTGGAAGTAAAACAGATGGATCTTTTGCCCATCCCCCGTCGGACCCAATGATTTTAAAAGAATAGCCATGCAGATGAATCGGGTGGTGGTCCATAGCGCTTAAATTTCCATAACGCACCCAGATTTTGTCTCCCAATTCCGCAACAAGGGGTTCTGTATCGGGCATCACTCTGCCATTCATCGTTAAAACATTAAAATCCATTCTCAAAGTATTGGGCCTTGCCGTACCCACATCAATGTTCCACTCATGAAGCATAATTGCAAAGTCGCGGTCGGGACGTTTTGCTGGGTCAGGTTCTCTTTTGTGCACAACAATCATGCCCATTAAACCCATACCCTCTTGCGTCATGCCGTCAAAGTGTGGGTGATACATAAAAGTCCCGCTGTCGGGAAAAATAAATTCGTAAAGATAGGTTTCTCCAGGGGGAATAGCGGGCTGCGTAACCCCTGCCACTCCATCCATTCCACAGACAATTAAAACGCCATGCCAATGAACAGTTGTCGGTGCAGGAAGTTTATTTGTGACATAGATCCGCACTCTATCTCCCTCAGCAACTTCAATCATAGGACCTGGGACAGAACCATTAAATCCCCAGGTTTTGATTGTAAATCCTTTAGCGACCTCCCATTCAATTTCTTCTGCAGTTAAATGAAAGACTTTTACTCCATCAACAATTTGATATTTGGCTGTTGATCCATTGGGAACAACAGTAGGAGTATAATCTTGAACTGGAACGCCAGGAGGTAAGTGCTCTTTTACCGCATTTTCCCAGGGAAGAGGGGGGGGATCACTAAATAGAAATCCTAACAGTAGTAAGGGAAAAAACAGTTTAGATTTTATATCCATTTAAGAGGGCTTGGTTTTTTGTTTTTGCAATCCAATATTCTAATTGCAACTCCTTAGATTGCACCTTGTTTTCTAATTCTCTTCGTTTTGCCGAGAGAAGATGAAAAATTCCCAACTGCATGGCATTGTGTTGCAATAGCGTAAGATGAGTGACTTCTTCTGCAAGCGGAACGGTAATTTCTTGCGTGTAGCGACACATGCGAAAAGCATTTAGCAGAGAAAAACGTGAAGAGCGTGCGCAAGAGCGGATATCAATAGCAAGAGCCAGGTACTGGTTCCAGAGCTGCATGATTTTAGCGCGAGCCCTTGCTGAATTTGCCTTGCCCCTGTCAAAAAATGGGAGAGCTAAATTAATAGCTGGACCAACATACCAAACACCTTCATCTCTTTCTGCAGCGGCACCGATATCGAGGGCTGGAAAAATAAATTTTGAAGTATCGATTCCAAAACCAGCAGCCGTTGCCACCAAGTTGTTGTAAGCAATTTTCAGATCATAACTATTTGTAATCGAAACGTTTTCAATATTGGCATAATCCTCTTCAGCAGAGGGGAGAGAAGGTAGATTTTGAGAAACCCTCCATTCGATTTGATTTCCCCACAGTCCCATAAGAACGTTGAGTCTTTCGCGAGCGTCCAAAATAGCAATTTCCCAAGAAGCAACCTGAAGTTTTGCTTGTTCATACAAAGTCTGTTCCATCGCCACTTCTAAATCTTTGATATTCCCTGCTGCAAACAATTTTTTTGCCGCTTCGTAAGAGAGCTCATTAGCAAGAAGAATTTCTTTTTTTAATTCCCCTATTTGGGTGTATGCAAGAAGGGTAAAGAATGCAACTTTCGTATTGACAATCACCCCTAAAAGCTCAGCAGCAAGATTATTCTTTGATGCATCTAATTCTGCCTCTGCTACCCGTTTTTTCATTGGGATCATCAACAATTCTAAGAAGTTCTGCATCAACCCGAAATTAATTAGATCAGTTACAGCGGACTGCATGGAAAATTCATAGGAAAAGGAAAAAATAGGGTTTTTGAGCAAGCCAGCTTGAGCAAGATCTGCTTTTGCAACACCAAGACTTTCGTAAACACTTTGAAGGTGGCGATTATTTAGTAGAGCAATTTGAATAGCAGTTTCATCTGTTAATGCGTTTTGTAAAAGAGACTTCGTAGAAATGGGAACAATCACATGATCGAAAGAAGAGTCCCAATAGACCTGAGAGATCTCATCTTGAACTTGGTGAATGAGAGGTTCTGAATTGGTATCAACACGACCGCACCCATTCATAATAAAGGCAATCACGAGGAAAAAACTAATAACGCGCATCGTCATCCTCAATTTTTATTTCCAAAATTGGGGAAAGTTCAATCTGCGATACTGTGGCATTTATTGAAGTGGGGAGATCATCTGATTCAACAGGAATTTGATAATTCACACAACTGCTTAACAAAATAAAACAACAAATCAATGCGAATACTTTCATAATCTTCTTTTAATAAAAAAAAGATTAAAAAACCAAGAAAGGTTAGTTCGGTGAGAAAGCGTTAAAAGCAGCGCTTTGTTCGCCGGTAGGAGAGTCACCTGGTTCGGTATAGTTGGCAAATTGGACAATTTCCTTACGGAAAGTCAGCTTCACATCTCCCGTTTTACCGTGACGGTTTTTCCCGATCATCAATTCAGCAAGCCCCGGTTTATTGTAGGGATCGTAATATTCCGGCCGCATTAAAAACATTACTACGTCGCTATCCTGCTCCAGAGAGCCCGACTCACGAAGATCGCTCATCATTGGTCTGTGACCGGCGCGCTCTTCGACTTTACGAGAAAGCTGAGATAGGCAGAGGACGGGAACGTCAAGTTCGCGGGCGAGGTTTTTTAACATGCGAGAGATTTCGGAAATTTCCAGCTGGCGACTTTCTGAAGATGAACGGTTGCCAGAGCCGGAAAGAAGTTGAAGGTAGTCAATGACAATTAAGCCAATGTCGTGCGTCTCTTTCATGCGACGTGCACGGGCGCGCAAATCAGTAATTTTCAAGCCGGGTTGATCGTCAATAATGATCGTATGCTTTTGCATCTCGTTTACTACAGAAACCACACGTTGGTATTCGCTGCCAGTTAAAGAGCCGCGTTTGATTTTTTCCGCCTCCACTTCCGATTGTGAACTAATCATGCGGTGCAAAAGCTGTTCTGCGCTCATCTCAAGAGAGAAGATGGCGACGGGGACTTTGTTTTTAAAGCAGACGTTTTCAGCGATGTTCAACGCTAAAACAGTTTTACCCATGGCAGGGCGGGCGGCTAAAATGAGAAAGTTAGACTTGCCAAGGCCGCCAAGCATGTGATCTAAATCGTTGAAGTGTGTCGGTTCACCGGGAAAAAGTTCTTCGCCCTCACCCAGCTCCTGAAACTTTTCCTGACGATCTTGTAGCTCTTTTAAAAAGGGGAGCTGTGATTCTGCCTTCACACCTGAAAGCAACTCAGCAATGAGAAGGCCACTCTCCCGATTGGCCGACTGGCTAATTTGAAAAAAGAGACTCTGTGCATCATCAAGCGTTTTGCTCACCTCGTCTTCTTCTTCCAGGGCCTTCTTCTCAATGACCTGCGCGGCTGTAATCATGCGCCGTAAAATGGCCTTGTCTTTCACCAGTTGCGCATACTCTTCCACATAGGCAGATGTTCCTGCATACTGCGCCAAAGTCGTCAAATAACTAATACCACCAATATCATTGAGCTTTTTCTTGCGCTTCAACTCCTCTGCAACAAGATGGATGTCCGCAGGCTTGTCTTTCTTGTACGCGTCTTTTAACGTCTCAAAAATCAGTTGATGTTCGGTATAGTAAAAGTCACTCCCGTCAAGTGAATCAGACGCCACATTTAGCGCGTTGACATTGGTTAACATGGAGCCGAGCACCATCATTTCGGATTCTTTAGAATTGGGAGCTACTTTGATTTTTTGGTTTTCTTTAGCCATAAACTCCAAGAATACAGAGAAGGTGGTTATTGCGAAAGAGTGTGGTTAAATTGGCGGGTCCATCTCGCTGCGCCAAATCGTAAAACAGCCGCCAAGCCGTATTGTCTATACTGTCATGGCGGCTGTTTTACAATTTTGCTTTGCGAGAGCGAGTCAAAAACTGATGCTCAGTTTTCGACTCTTGAAGCCGCTAGCGCTTCGCGCAGCAATAAGTTTTTAGAAGTTCGGAAAGAGAAGGATGGACTCGGGGGCCAAGGCCCCTTTCGGCCCTGTGGGCTCTTCCTCGCTACGCTCAGAAGCTCCGTCCAGCTAAAGCTGGCCGTCAAACCCTCGACCGAGGATTCGAATCCCTCTTTTTCCTCACTGCATTCGGAAAGAGAGGGATTCGAACCCTCGGTACCCACAAGGAGTACTCGTCCTTAGCAGGGACGCGCCTTCGGCCACTCAGCCATCTTTCCAGAACATCCAATCATGTCACAAAATGACTTTTTTGGCTATTGCCTTATTCATGACCAAATTGTCGCGGTGCTTGCGCGACAATTTAATCAAAAAAATCAATAGTACTCAAATGCTCTTCAATTTCTCCATCTGAAGGTAGGCTCTCTTTTAATTTTGCAGGTAATCCATCAAGAACTTTTGTTGTGTAGTTTGAAACTCCGATAGGTGTCTTACAATTTCTAAGAGAATATTCAACTGTAATTTTTTTCTTGTTTTTGCACAAAATCATACCAATGGTTGGTTGATCACTTGGTTGTTTTATAAGATCATCAACAGCTGAAAGATAGAAGTTCATTTTGCCAGCAAATTCGGGTTGAAATTCACCTGTTTTTAACTCAACAATGCAAAAACATTTTAACTTATAATTATAAAACAAGAGGTCAAGAAAATAATCGGTTCCTTCGATTGTCAATGGGTACTGCCTTCCAACAAAAGCAAATCCATTTCCAAGCTCCAATAAAAGATTTTGAATATGGTCTACTAAACCTTTTTCGATTTCTTTTTCCTTAACTTTTTCAAAAATATTTAAAAAACCGAAGGAATAAGGATCTTTCATTGTTTCCTGCGCTAAATCAGACTGTGGAGATGGGAGAGTAAGATGAAAATTTGTAATCGCGTTACCCTGTCTGGAAAAAAGATTGGATTCGATTTGCATGGTTAAGACGTTTCTACTCCAACTTTCTTCCACAGTTTTTTTTGCGTACCAAGTTCTTTCTTCCAAAGAGGGGATTTTTTCCATAAGAATGACGTTATGCCACCAAGGAATTAATAAGAAAGCTTCTGGGAGGTCATGGACTGCAAATTGTCGCGCAGGCTGCGCGACAATTTGACAAGATAGGTAAAAAGCTCTCATTCTAAAGATGTTACTTCGCGAGAAACCCTTAAGGTCAGGAAAGGAAATGCGCAGATCTTTAGCAAGATGGTCAATGACTGAAGAGCCCCATTTGTTTAATTTTTGCCTGTTCGCTATTTCTTTACCGATTTCCCAGTAGAGAAGAATGAGTTCTTTGTTAATAGCTAATGAAGCTTTTACTTGTGCTGTTTGAATGCGTTTTTTTAATTGGGTCAAAAAAAGTGGGTAGTCTAAAGGCGTTGTAGATTTAGTTTTTTTGTCATATAATTCACGTAAGCAAAGTAAAACTAAAAAAAACGTAACAGAATTTTAAGGGATTATCAAGAAAAATCTTATCTCTGCGCGGAGCGCTAAAGGGTTCTGATCGCAAAGCAAAATTGCTTTAGCAGCCGCTATGTCAGTGTAGATAACACGGCTTAGCGGCTGTTTTACGATTTGGCGCAGCGAGGTGAAGCCTACTTATTCGATAAAAGAGGAGTGAGACAACCGTTTGCCGTTGACGGCATTCCAGTTGCTCGTGTGAAGTGTGCCGTCGGGATTCTCTACGGTGATGGAAAAAATGGGCAGGTAGACATCTATTGTGCTGCGCACAGCAAAGTCGTAACCAAAGGCGCGTTCAGCCATTCTGCGAATTTGTACGGGAGAGAAACGTCGCGGGATACGGCGCGCTTTTTCTGAGGGTTTTGTTACTAGGCGATCGTCCACGATCGTATGAGGGCGTACGTTTAGATGGGGCATCTCCATGTGCAGGCGATACTGATTTCCACTCTGCACGATGAGTTTTTTGCGT
>JAJFMI010000079.1 GCA_021772235.1 Chlamydiota bacterium | reverse complement strand
GTTATGGATCTTCTTATCGGAAGAAGTATTCAGTTAACCTCAACGACTGCGGAGGCGCAAATTGTCAACCCTTCGCCTTCATCGCCACTCATTTTGGTCGTCGATAATTTGCATCCCAAACCACCAGAATTTGGTTTGGCTACTTTTACTCAAGAGGGTACTTTAACAGCAAACGGTGAGCTCCGCATTTACACAGTTGACCGCGCATTAAACACGATTACAAATATGATTAATGGTGAATTGTTTGCTCCCCCTGCTTTACAAATTGACAATCCGCAAGAAGAGTTTTCCATTTATTTTTCCGACGGAACATTTTCTACAGCTTCTTTTCGGATCTATTATAAAACTCCTATTGCTGCTGAATTTCCTCATCTAGGAATGTATCGACTCGGTCTAGCTAATGCGCAGTTGCAAGATGAGCTGCCGATTTTCCGCTATATGCGCCTTCCAGACTATCCGCAATATCATGCGAATTTCTGTGGCGAGACGGCAAAAGGGATCAACTGTCTAAACAATCTTGATCCATATGGATCATTCATTTTTGAAGATAATGTTTACTGGGTAGGTGGCCGATGAGATTCCTTTGTCTGTTACTTCCTTTAGCTTTAGTTGCTAAACCGACTGGAATGAAGACCATTTCGGGAACTGCGAATTGTAAAGAGCAGTCGGGCGTTGTTGTCATTGAAAGTGGCAGCTCCGCCATTGTGAAGTGGGACGAATTTTCGATTGCTAAGGGCGAGCGCGTGTCCTTTTCGATGCCGGATAAAAAATCGGCAATTATCAATCGCGTAACTGGCGCGCGATCTGAAATTCTTGGACAGATTGATTCCAATGGAAAGGTCTATTTGCTCAATCCAAAAGGTGTGCTAATCGGCAAAGATGCGATTATTAATACCGCAAGTTTTGTGGCATCATCTTTAGATGTCTTAGATCAGGACTTTTTGTGCGGAGAGGAATTGCTCTTCTCAGGGGATTCAAAAGCGGATATTGTCAATCTGGGTACGATCTCCTGTTTACAGGGGGATGTGGCGCTCATTGCACACAATGTTTCTAACTTTGGAAAAGTTGCGGGTAAGTTTGTTGGTATCGCAAGTGGTCCAAAAGTACTGCTTAAACCGAAAGGAAATCAGCGCATTTTCATTCAGGCAAAGGGTGGTGATTCGATTCAGCATTCGGGTGAAATTAAAGCCTTAGCAACGGAATTGCGCACAGGAAGTGTCTATGATCATGCGATTGGTTACTCGGGAAAAATTGAAGCGACGAAAACAGAGAAGCGCAATGGTCGCGTTTACTTAGTAGCTGAACATGGCAAGAACAATTTCGATGGCGAAATTGTTGCTAAAGGTGGCGAGGTGCACATTTTAGGCGATCATGTTTTCATGGGCGATCACGCCAATATCAATGTTTCTGATAGTGGGAAGGCGGGAACAGTTCTAGTCGGGGGCGATTATCAGGGGATGAATTTTGATATTCCAAATAGTCTCGATGTTACGATTTCTTCAGGTGCTACAATTAAAGCCGATGGTGAGCAAATCGGGGATGGTGGAAAGGTGATTTTTTGGGCCGACCGCGTTATGCATCATAACGGAATTGTTTCTGCTCGAGGGGGAGATGAGGGCGGTGATGGCGGCTTTATTGAAATTTCAGGTCATCAAAATTTGCGCGATCCGCATGTGGAGACAGATTGCCGCGCGCCGTTTGGAAAATTTGGAACGGTACTTTTCGATCCTGTTGCCAATGTTGTGATAAGTAGCGCGGCGAATTCAGGTATGGATACAGTCCCTTATACTTTTTCGCCAACAGCAACACCTTCTGCAACATTGAATGTGACAACTCTTACCAACGCATTAGCAAATGCAAATGTAATCGTAACATCTGGATCGCCTGCAACAGTCACAGATGTGGGGTCGATTACAGTAGACGCAACAGCACCCATATCATGGTCTTCTCCCACAACGCTAGAACTTGCCTCCACAGGCTTTATTTCCATTGAAGCCAATATTACAAATACCTCGACAACTTCTGGGTTTACGGCAATGGATTTTAGCACGGATGGAACAACAACTACGGCTATCGGTTATAACGGTATTGCTGTTGATTCAGGAATTACTCTATCATCCCAATCAGGAGCGATTACTCTTACGGGTGTAGGCGGAAATGATGGGTCGTTATCATCAACTATTGGTGTGCTATTTAACGCATCAGCTGGCATCACGACTACTACAGGAAATGTCACGATTACTGGAACAGGTGGTCCTGGCGGTGGTGCGACTACGAGTAATCGAGGGGTTGTATTTAATGCATCTGCGACAGGGATTTCTACGACAGATGGAAATATTAATATAACTGGTACTGGTGGAGGAACAGGGAGCTTTGGCGAAGGAGTTATCTTTTTTAATGGTACCTATGCTTGTTCGGGAATTGGAGCCATCACATTGATTGGGAATGGTGCTGTTGGGACTACAGGTAATCATGGTGTTTTTGCTCAAACCTCTAGCTTCAGTACCAATAGCGGCTTAATTTCAATTACAGGGACTGCTGATCCAGCAGTAACGTCTACAGATAATGGAGGCGTTGTATTTGAAACGAACTCTGCAGTGCAAAGCACCACAGGAAATATCACTATTGTTGGAAGTGGTACAGGAGGCACGACACAAGGAGTATTTCTTTCACAAACAACAATCTCTTCGGGAGCAGAAATTGCTATTACGGGAAGTATGGGGGATTCTTTTGGGTCTGGCAATACTGGAATAGAAATTGTTTCATCTTCAACGCTAACCGTTTCGGGTAGCGGCGATCTTACCCTTACGGGAACATCTGATGGTGATGGGGCAGGCACTTCTGATCAGGGTATTACTGTGGCAGGGAGTTCTGTTGTACAAACTACTGGAACGGGAAATATTGTTCTTAATGGAACAGGCGGCTCAGGGACAACAACCAACCATGGAGTTCAGGTTGAATCCGCAACCGTATTATCGAGTGCTGCATCAACAGGAACGATTACTATTAATGGTGTTGCGGGAGACGGTAGTGGCGGAACAAATCACGGAGTTTTTCTAGATACAAGTGCAAATATCACTTCTACAACAGGTGCGATTGCGATCAATGGGAATCAAACGGCAACGCCAACTACAGCGGGCTCGTTTAATCTAGGGGTATTGATGCAGAATTCTAGTGCCGTTTCTTCACTGGGAACTGGATCAACCGCTGCAACCATTGCGATTACAGGAACAGGTGGATCGGGAACAAATAGCAATCGAGGTGTTGAAGTTGAATCAAGCACGGTTTCTTCTGTAGATGGGACTATTACAATCACTGGAACACCGGGAGGCGGAACAAATGCTTCGGTAAGTATCATTGATAGCGCAACAGTTGAAACAACAGGAGTTGATACAGGAGCAACAACAGATAATATCACGATAACAACAACATCAGGTGATATTTCCATACAGACTTCTACTATTAGTGTTGTATCTGATCAATCTGACATTTCTATTACAACACCTAGCGGAGGATCAATAGGGATTTCCTCAACAGCTTTCGTTACAAAAACCGGAACCACAGGAACGCTCACTATTAATGCACCTCTTGTAACTGGAACGGATGATGCTGTTACGATAAGCGCTTCAACCGTTTCATCAACAGATGGTTTAGCGATCACGGGAACAAAAACAGGTGGATCGGGAATAGGGGTAAATGTCACGAGTATAGGCCTTGTCACTTTTGGAGCAGGCGGTAGCATTACCGGCACAGGAATTGATGATGATGGTATTTCATTTACAACAGCTGGTACTACAATTACTGCAGGTACAGGAAATTCTACAATTACCGGAACTATTTCGCCTTTAAGTACTGTAGGATCAATTCGTGGAGTAGATATGGGTGCGGTTGCGATTGTAGGGGGATCGGGAAATCTTTCCATTACAGGTAATAACAACGCTACCGTTGCCTCTTCAAACTTAACAGGAATGCGCCTTACAGGTCCGACAATCACACAGTCGGGAAGTGGGACAATGTCTTTCACTGGAACTGGGGGAACAGGCACTTCGGATAATTATGGAATCCTCGTAAACAATGCCTCCGCAATAACAGCTTCAAATGGAACACTTTCATTTTTTGGAACAGGCGGTGATGGCAGTAGCAGTGATAACCACGGAATACAAGTAAGTGGCGTAGCGACCATCACAGGAACATCGAGCGGCGCTATTTCTATGAGAGGAAATAGCGGGGCTGGAAGTGATACCGATTATGGCATTAATGTAACAGCTGCTGGCACAATTGTTAGTTGTGTAAACGGATCAGTTTCATTAACAGGGAGATCCTTCTCGACATCTGCCACATCGTCAAGTGGAGTTATTATTGGCTCTGGGGCGCTCATTGGAACAACTGGGAGCGGCGCTATTTCTATGAGCGGAACAGGCAGTGCAGGGACGACAACAAACTATGGCATTTTTCTATTTGAATCTACCGTCTCTTCTACAAGTAACGGCACGATCGCACTTACAGGCACAGGTGGAAATGGAGCAAGTGGATTACAAGGCGTACGCATTCAAGATGCAACAGTAACATCACTTAATGGAAATATTTCTGTCACAGGTGTTGGGGGAGTTGGTACAGGCGGAGGATCTCACGGTATTAACATAACTGCTGCTGGAATAGTCTCCTCAACAGGAACGGCGACAATTACATGTGATGGAACAGCGGGAACAGGCGACGCAACTGATGATGGAATATTAGTAACAGGTACTGGATCGCTTGTGACATCTGCAACAGGTGGAATTCGCTTAACGGGACGTGCATCTGGAACGAGTACGACGGGTATGAACATTACCGATGAAGGCGTTGTCTCTTCCACAGCTTCAGCACCAATAACATTGCGCACGTTTAGCGATATCATCATTGATGAAGGTGGTATGATCTTGGGAGGCAGTTCACCTGTCACTTTAGAAAGCGCACGCGATATTATTATTACAGGGCACGCAACAGCTGCCGCTCCTTCGGGAATTTTCCTTGGATCGGGCAATGCAATTATCTCTGCAGATCGTAATGTAGAAGTAAATGGAGGCGCAGTAAGCGATACCTTTGCACAAATTGGCGCATCTACGAGCTCATCTGCAAACATCATCTTTCCCAATATTGGTGGATCTCTTCTTGTAGATGCAGTTGATTCTGATAGCTACGCCATTATCGGACATGGCGACCCAACATCAGGAGATACCTTTTCTGGAAACATCCTCTTCACATTCATCGGTGGCGGCACAACAGTAGTTGGTGCTGATGCTGGAGCTGGGACAGCTGGATTTGCACAAATCGGACATATTGGAACCGCTAGCGCAACACTTGGCGGCGATATTATCGTTCGCAACTTTGGTGGAGACTTCAATGTTTTAGGTGGAACAGCAACAGCAACAAGCATTGCGCGCGTGGGACATGGCACAACAGGCGTAGCCTCAACATTTACCACATCAGATATGCTGCTTTCAGCGGGAGCAAATTTTAACCTCATCGATGGAACAGCCGCTGTTGCTGAAATTGTTAATGCCGCTACTGGAGATCTAACACTTGTTGCCGACAATCAAAATCCCGTACCGCCAGGATTTAGCAATGTTGGAATCACAATTGATGGCACCATAACAGCCGCAACAGGAGAAGTGCGACTTTATACAGTAGATCGCCCCCTCAACACCATCCTCACAACCATAAATGGCGAAGCATTTGCGCCGCCTGCGGAAAGAGTAGATAATCCCCAAGAGCAATTTGGTATCTACTTTCCATTGGGGGAATACTCTACCGCGGCCTTCCGTATCTACTATAAATTTTCCCTTGAAGTGCCGAAGAGAATCGACTTTTTTAACGCGTTACTT
>JAJFMI010000078.1 GCA_021772235.1 Chlamydiota bacterium | reverse complement strand
TAGTGTTCTAAGTCTGAACTAAAGATCAGATAGTCTGAAAAAATCTGTCCCCCAACCGCCTCAGCCATCTTTTTCAAACGGTCGTGATCTAGACGTATCTTTTCAAGCATCTTAGGAATCTGCTCTTCTCTAGGATTGTCTTCCAACTTCTTAATCCGCAGCATCAAGTCCTGCAAAACTTTATGCATTTCCTTTCTTTCACTAGTGATTTCGTCTCTATCAACTTCTTTCATAATGCTTTTTAGTAATTTGGGTAAATATCGTCAGTATAAATTTGCTCATAGCCAGGAGGATTGGCAAAACGCACGTACTTCCCAACAACTCGTCCATCGCGCACAACAATATAATAGCGTTTTACTTGAACAATTGTTACACCCATACTCAGATGCTCAAAGTACTCATAAATATCACAATCATTCCCACGCGAGCGTACGGAATAGGGCTTGCCATAATTATTGACCACCGTCTTGATCGATTCTCCAATATTAATTGAGGCAAACTCATCACGAGTCATCGCTTTTCCACCTGTTGCACAGGCAGCAAATAAACAAAATATAAGCAGCAGTCTCTTCTTCATTAGAACATAAACCTACGGGTATAGACACTTTGAAGGATACCGAGTGCTGCCATCGCAGTCAAGCTCGAAGTGCCTCCATAGCTCACTAAAATTAAGGGTATACCAGTTATTGGTAACAATGAACACATCATTCCCAAGTTTAAAATAATATGCACACCCAAATAGACAGAAATACCTGCCGCGAGCAGGCGTCCATAAGGATCGGGTGCTACCGCCGTCACACGAAATCCCGCATAGAGAAGCAAACTAAACATAAAGAGCATGCCAACGGCGCCAATCAAACCGAACTCTTCTGTAAACGCTGGAAAAATCGAATCTGTTGCAGCCTCTGGCAGCCAATCTTGCCCCGTATAACTGCTTTTACGATACCCTTTCCCCGACACACTCCCCAAAGCGATTGCCGTTTGCGCAGCGCGTTGATGATACGATTCTGGGTTCAATCGCTCATACTGATATTCCTTAATGAATTTTGTCACAAAAGGTTTTGCGTCCGTGTGTGAAATCACCCCTAGATAGATCGTCAAAACCGCCGCTGTTCCCAAACAAGCGCACCACGCTACCGCTTTTACCACCTTAGGGGCAATTCCCCCAAAATAGAACATCACAAGTGCAACAGGCAGAAGCACCAGCGCTGTGCCCAAATCAGGCTGCTTTAAAATCAAAATAAACGGCACCATCACAAGCCCCATCGCTTGAAAAAATGTCTGCATCGAATGCCGCTGATGCAATTTCTTCTCTAAAAAACTACTCAGCGTCAATACCATAATAGGCTTAGCAAATTCAGACGGTTGAAAAAGTAAATTCACCCCCGGCAGACGATACCAGCGATGCACCCCATGCATCGTTGGTATCAAAAAGAGACCGATCAAACAGATCGTAATGAAAAAATAAAAGAACCAGCTCCAAAAACGCAGCTTGCGATAATCATAACAAGCAAAAAACAAAAATACTCCCCACCCCAAAACAAAAGATTGCGCCTGCGTCTTGACCCTGTGCGTAAAAAATGTCGTCCCTAAATCTCCTGTTGTCGCGCTAATCGCAACCAAACTCAACATCATCAAAACCAAAATAATGACGCACATACGAAAATCCAGTTTGCGCACCAAGGAAAAATCAATCATAATCCAAATTCTATCTGGAAGGAGAGTTGCAGTGCAAGTTGAGAAGATTGTTTTCGATAGATTAGATTCTACAAACAAGTGGGCAAGAGAGAATCTTACTACCCTAAAACCAGACACCCTTTATGTCGTTCGCGCTGATGAGCAAACATCTGGTTATGGCCGTCGCGGCCACAAATGGATTGCTCCCAGAGGGAACCTCATCCTCACCCTCGTTTTTCCTGTAACAGATTCTCCTCACCTTCTTACACACAAACTCTGTCTCGCCCTCGCCAAAACTCTCGAAGAATTTTCCCTCTCTCCCCAAATCAAATGGCCCAATGATCTGCTCCTCAATGGAAAAAAAATTGCTGGCGTCATCTGTGAAATCTCAAACAGCATTGCCTACCTCGGTCTCGGTCTCAATGTTCATGAAACGCCCTACCAACCCGCGACCTCATTAAAAGAAGAAACAAACACCCTCTTTGACCTAGAACAAATCGAACAAATGCTAATCAAATATTTTTTGAAAATCGAACACTTTCGGCTAGATGAATACCAAAAACGCCTCTGCTTCTTGAATAAAATCATTATTATAGAAGATGAAAATAAAACTTACACCGGCACCTGTTTAGGAATCGACCCATCGGGAGCACTCTTACTAGAAGGAAACAATAAAGTTATAAAAATTTTTTCAGGACACATTAAAAGTTAATTATGTTATAATTTTTAGCATGATTGATTCTATTTTTAAAAACATATATTATCTTCCAACCTATTTTCATTCACATAATGAATTAACCAAAAAAGTTGATACGGCTTTTGTAGAGACTTGCCGCCACCTGCCTCACTACGGAGCATCCAACCTTAAAGAGAAAGTGCGTGAAATTCCCATGAAAAAAGCACTGGACTACTTTTCAAAAACAGACGAGATCAAGTCTCCTCGCGAATTTCTCACTCTTGTCCAGAATTACCTCAACCTCCTGGATGAAAATCAGCTTCGAGAGTTTTTAAATCTTCCTGAAGATGACGCTTTTCTTACGAACTTCGCTAGTTTAAAAAAAGAGCTCAATAGACCTCTACTTTCAGATAGACACAAGCAACTTCTCTACGACATCTACAGTGAGATCACAAACCTCTTTAATCGCGCGCTCTTGATCATTACCTCCTTGGCAAATGTAACGGATGGCGTGTTA
>JAJFMI010000077.1 GCA_021772235.1 Chlamydiota bacterium | reverse complement strand
GAAGTTGCAAGAACTTTTCGGCGACGCTTTTTACGATCAATGTAAACATAGATCATATCATTGCTATCAAAGGCCGCTTCTAACCAGCTACCGCGATAAGGTATGACGCGGAAAGAGTAGAGCATATTGCCTTTCGCATGTTTCTCACCTTCAAATGAGATACCAGGAGAGCGATGGAGTTGGGAGACAATAACACGTTCAGCACCATTAATAACAAAGGTACCTTTATGAGTCATGACTGGAAGAGTGCCCATATAGACTTCTTCTTCCTTAATTCCCGTCTCATCAGTAAGGCGGAACTTCACCTTAAGAGTGACATTATATGTAATACCGCGACGAATACATTCAGCAGGTGTGTACTTTGGCACACCAAGTGAATAAGAAAGATATTCTATGATGGTCTTTTCATCATAGGATTTAATTGGAAAAATTTCGCGAAAGACTTCCTCTAATCCAACATTCTCTCTCTCATGCGGAAGCTTTTCCGCTTGAAGGAACTCTTTGTAAGATTTGATCTGTACTTCGATCAAATTAGGAAGGTCTAGAATCTCGTCTTTTTTAAGAAAACTGACCCGTTCTGGGGGACGCTTTAGCATCGATATGCCTCCAATTGGCAGATGAAAAATTTAACAAATGGGCAAACAGAAGTGTTTAACGTACACTTCTGTTTGCAATTAACGGTATTTAACAGTTGATTAAACAGGCTTAAGATCAATCTTAGCACCAACATCAGTGAACTTTTTCTTAAGTTCTTCTGCTTCTGCTTTTGGTGCGCTATCTTTAACTGCTTTAGGCGCTGATTCTACCAGCTCCTTAGCTTCTCTCAAGCCAAGACCTGTAGCTTCACGTACAAGCTTAATTACAGCAATCTTCTTGTCTGCAGGTACATCTGTTAAAACAACTTGGAAATCTGTTGCTTCTTCAGCTGCTGCATCTCCGCCCGCTGCTGCAGGTGCTGCCATCATGACTCCACCGCCTGCTGCTGCTTTTACGTCCCATTTCTCTTCCAGCATTTTTTTTAGCTTGGACATATCGAGAACTGAAAGGGCACTTAATTCTTCGACTAATTGGTTTAGTTTTTCTTCACTCACTTTATTTACCTCAATATATTTAACTTTTTTGTCTGTCTAAAGGCGTTTAACGGTCGCATCACACGTTAAACTCGACAAACCGACTATTTATAAATTCTTACTCTTCCTTTTCACTCTTCTGTTGAAGACAGCTAGGCACACTGCTCATGACTGCATCCATTGCGCCAAGAGTCATTGCCATTGGTGCTTCGAATAGGCCAAGAAGTTGTGCGCGCATTTCATCGCGACCAGGAAGACCTGCAATTTCTAAAACATCTTCTTTAGAAACCTGAACACCTTCAAAAAAGCCGCCTATAACTTCAATATTCTTATTCTTGTGTTCTTTATTAAAATCACTCAATACTTTTGCTGCAGCTACAGAGTCCTCTCCGCCTAAAACAGCAGCTATATGACCCGGCAGATCTTCTTTTGAGAAGTTAACAGCCTTATCAGCAATTGCTTTTAGGAAAACGCGTTTTTTAAATGCGTAAATTTTTCCACCGCTTTTGCTGAGGCGAGAACGAAGTTCAAAATTAAGGTCTGCACCTAAGTCTTTATAACGAGTAATAACAAAACTGGAAGCAGCATCTAGCTGGTCGACAATTTCATCTAGTAATAGTTGTTTTTCTTTACGCATGATATCTCTTCCTTATCCGAGTGTACTCAGCTTAATTTTTAGTCCTGGACCCATTGTTGTGGAAAGCACAAATTTCATTAGGTAAGTACCTTTTGCGCTGACAGGTTTTGCTCTTAGGATTGCTTCAAAATAGGTTTTGATATTTTCCACAAGCTGTTCTTTTGTAAATGAACGTTTTCCAACGGAGTTATTGATACAGCCATTTTTATCAAGACGGTACTCAATTTTACCTGCTTTGATCTCTTTAACAGCTTTAGCAACATCTTTTGTAACAGTTCCCGCTTTTGGTGTTGGCATAAGACCACGTGGTCCAAGAATTTTCGCTAGTCGGCCAATCTCTCTCATCATGTCAGGCGTTGCAATAACTGCATTGAAGTCGAGCCAGCCACCCAGGATTTTCTCCATGAGTTCCGCATCTCCTTCTAAGTCAGCACCGGCATCCATCGCTTCTTTTAGCTTATCGCCTTTTGCAAAGATAACAAGTTTTACAGATTTACCAGTACCATTTGGGAGTGGGACCGTTCCACGAACTTGTTGGTCCGCTTTTTTTGGATCAGCACCTGTACGAATAGACACTTCAAATGACTCATCGAATTTAGGAGCTTTAGTCTTAAGTAGAATTTCAACTGCTTCTTCCACAGTATATTCTTTATCTTCAGTGAAAAGCTTGACGTTTTCTTTAATTCTTTTGGATAATTTTTTCATGATTCTTATTCCTCCACCACGTCTACACCCATAGATCGGGCAGTTCCTCTAACAACCATCATTGCAGCTTCAATTGAGAAGACACGTAGATCTTCCATTTTAGCCTCTGCAATTTCTTTCACTTGAGTAAGTGTTAATTTTCCAACCTTGTCGCGGTTAGGTACACCTGAGCCTTTTTCAATACCCAATTTCTTCAAAATCATCTTTGCAATTGGGGGTTTCTTTGTAACGAAATCAAAAGAGCGATCTGCATAAACATTGATGACAACCGGAAGAACATCTCCCGCTTGCTTTTGCGTTTTTGCATTAAACTCTTTACAGAATCCCATGATATTGATTCCAGCAGCACCCAGGGCAGGGCCTATCGGTGGCGCCGGATTTGCTTTCCCCGCAGGGATTTGCAACTTAATTTGTTTTACGAGCTTTTTTTTAGCCATTTATTTGCTATCCTTCCTTCGGTACTAATTCAACTTGCCAAAACTCTAAATCGTCTACGCGTGTTTCTCTACCGAAAATTGAAACGAGAACACTCACACGCCCCTTATCAGGGTGGACTTCTAGGACTTCACCAGTGAAGTTGACAAAGACACCATCTGTAATCTTTACAACGTCACCAATTTCTAACTTGTGTTTCTGCACTACTTCATCTTTACGGCTCATGAGTTCTTCAAGAATGTCATCGACTTCTGCTTGAGAAAGAGGTGTAGGCTTACCCCCTCCTAAAAAGCCAATAACGCCGTTCGTATTTTTGATGTAGAGCCATACATCGTCAGTGAGATTCATGCGCAGTAGCAGGTACCCGGGCCAAAGTCGTTTTTCAACAACTGTCTGCTCGCCACCTTTTACTTCGGCCACGTTCTCAATTGGCAACAAGACCTCTTCAATAAGATCGAGCATGCCAGCATTTTCTCGATTTTCTTCAAGAGCGCGCTTCACTTTTTTTTCATGTCCAGACATTACCTGAACAACATACCACTGTTGCATCAATTCTATCCTGTTATAGCTCTTACAAGGCGAGCAATTCCATCTAGTGCACCTTTCATAATCAGATCGGACACATAGATGCCAATCCCGAAAAGAAAAGTCGCACAGATTACAATCTTACTTGAGGTTCGCAGTTCATCTTTTGTCGTCCAGGTAACTTTCTTCAGTTCTTCCTTAATACCAGCAAGAAAGCTCACTTTCGCAGCTCTCTTTTTTGCTTCTGCTAGACGCTTATTTTTCAATGCCACGCTCATAACCTCAAAACCCCTAATTATTTTTGCGAGTGCGGAGGGGATCGAACCCCCGACCTGCGGCTTTGGAGACCGCTGCTCTACCAGCTGAGCTACACACCCACAATTATACCGAAGCACATTCACTTCGGTACACCTGTGATGATCTCCCTTTTCCCTCACACAGAGTAAAAAGGGAGATCATCACAGGTATTATGTGCAAAAGGAGTCCCAGCTACTGTTGAGACTCCTTTTATTCAGTTTTTTATTTACTGAATGACTTTTGATACGGTACCTGCACCAATTGTTCTGCCACCCTCACGGATTGCAAAACGCTGTCCTTCTTCCATAGCAACAGGAGCAAGAAGTTCACCTTCAAGCTCAACGTTATCACCAGGCATAACCATTTCAGTTCCTTCTGGAAGTTTGACAGATCCTGTAACGTCTGCTGTACCAAAGAAAAATTGTGGTCTATAACCAGTGAAGAAGGGCTTATGACGGCCACCTTCATCTTTCTTCAATATATAAACACTACCTTTGAATTTTGTATGAGGAGTGATTGATTTTGGAGCAGCAAGGACCATTCCGCGCTCAACAGCAGACTTATCAATTCCGCGTAAAAGCACACCAACGTTTTCACCTGCGCGCGCTTCATCAAGCAACTTGTTAAACATTTCAAGACCAGTTGCAACAGACTCACGTGTTTCACGTAGACCTACAATCTCAATCTTATCGTTTACTTTGATGACTCCTTTTTCAACGCGTCCTGTAACTACAGTTCCGCGACCAGAGATAGAGAATACATCCTCAACTGGCATTAGGAATGGTTTTTCCACTTCACGCTTAGGTGTTGGGATTTTTTCATCCACAACATTCATCAATTCTTCCATCTTCGCTTCATACTCAGCATTCCCTTCAAGGGCTTTTAGAGCAGAACCACGAACGATCGCACAATCTTTGAAACCATTTGCTTCAAGAAGTTCAGAAACTTCCATTTCGACAAGATCAACAAGTTCTTCGTCGCCAGCACCAATTTGGTCCATTTTATTAATAAAAACTACGATAGAAGGCACACCAACTTGACGAGCAAGAAGAACGTGTTCTTTCGTTTGTGGCATCGGACCATCTGTTGCAGCTACAACAAGAATTGCGCCATCCATTTGGGCCGCACCAGTAATCATGTTTTTCACATAGTCGGCGTGTCCGGGGCAGTCTACGTGAGCGTAGTGACGTGCTTCCGTTTCGTACTCAACATGTGAAGAGTTAATTGTAATTCCGCGCTCTTTTTCTTCAGGAGCGTTATCGATAGAAGCGTAATCACGCAACTTAGCGCCGCCTTTTTTTGCCAAGGCCTGTGTAATAGCAGCTGTTAAAGTTGTTTTACCGTGGTCGACGTGTCCGATTGTCCCAATATTTACGTGGGGCTTATTTCGTTGAAAGGCTTCTTTTGCCATTTGATTTATTCCTCCGAATAACGATAATTAATTCTTTTCTTTGCCCAGAATAGGAATTGAACCTACGACCCCTTCCTTACCATGGAAGTGCTCTACCCCTGAGCTATCTGGGCAGCTCAATCCTACCCGTTCTAGGCAGTAAATGCACTAGACTATACCTAAACGTGCGTAAATCCGCAAGCTCAGATTAGCGTTTCCTATAAACAATACGTGCCTTACTCAAATCGTAAGGAGATATTTCAACCGTTACGGTGTCTCCTACTAGAACACGAATGTTTCGCATTCGCATTTTTCCGCAAAGGTGCGCCAAAACTTTCATGCCATTTTCGAGTGCAACCCGAAAAGTCATATTGGGGAGAAGTTCTTCAACCTTTCCATCTAATTTGATCACATCTTCTTTCTTTGTCATAGGTACGTAAGCCCCTTAGGGAACAAAGTCTATCATAGCGTAAGCGGCATTTTCCTCCAAGAACTTCTTGAAAAAAAATTTCTTTTTGTCGTATTAGAATGAAATTTTATGCTAAACTAGTGGAATGAAAGATTTATTTGATACAAAACAACAGCAAATCAGAGAGTTATTCGCTTCTCTAACAACTCCTGAAGCGAAATATGAAAAAATTATTCAGCTTGGGAAAACACTTCCAGATATTGACCCTTCTTTAAAAGTTGAAAAAAACTTTGTACAAGGCTGCCAAAGTCAGATGTATCTCGTGTCGACTCTTGAAAATAACAAAGTTTTTTTTACTGCTTTTTCTGACGCACTTATCTCTTCTGGCCTCGCTTACCTCCTTATTACTGCATACAATAATCTGTCACCTGAAATCATCCTTAAAGAGCCACCGCATTTTTTGGAGGATCTAGGTCTCTTTTCTCTCTTAAGCCCAATTCGGTCCAATGGTGTAAAAAGTCTCTACTTAAAAATGCAACAGGATACCGTTTTGCTCTTGCACCAATTCAACAATCTACGAAGCGAGGAGTGAACGCGTGATCGTTCAATGGACTTAAATTGACTTAGGGTGATTAGTGGTGTAGAGCTTGAATCAAAGCAGAACTTGAAGCTATACGCAGCACGAGATAAGGATCTTCTAGTCGCTTGAGTAAAAATGGCACCTGAGACATTCCGCCTATTCCGGCAATCGCCTCTAGCACAATCAGTTTAGTCTCATATGGTAGCTTTCCATAAAGTTGCGTTAGGGTCTTAAGCGCGGCGGGGTCTTGCCAAAGAAATGCCAGAGAAAGTGCCGCTTGAAGCCGCAATTTTGGATCGGGGTCGTCTAGAAAATGTCGAATTAGATCAAGCCCTTCATTGCTTCCCTCTCGCATGAGGGTAACGGTCGCCGCCATTCCCACATTGATATTTTGGGATAGGAGGAATTTCTTTACGAGCTCTTCTGCTCGTTTGTCTCCCATTATTGCAAGTATCGCAATAAGTGAGAGGCGTGTTTGTTGATCGACCATTTCAGGGTGGCATGTTGCCTGAGCTGAATGCCGCACGTTTGAGGGGCTAATCGGCGTAAATAATGGGTGTGAATATTGATCGATCATAATTTTTTCGCTGTGATTTTGCAAAAAAATCTGTATTTCATCCTTAGCTTTTTTTTGATTTTCACGCAGTGAAAGTAATCCGTAGGCGCAATTGACGCGCACATACTCATCTGTGCTGTTTTTTAATGCTTCACTTAACCATGGCAATCCCGCTTCCCCTGCTAAGCTGAGGGCGCTCGTGGCAAGTAAACGAATTTTTTGATGAGAGGCGTAGAGGAGTTGTTGCAGTGGTTTTACTGCTGCTTCTGGTTGAATACGCAATAGCAACCATGATGCGGTCAATGCTAAATGAGGGTTAGGGTTCGTACTATTCTGCACTAGCTTCTCTAAAAGTGTCTCTTGCTTTTGTAAAAGAGTATTTGAAAATTCTCCCAACGAACAGAGTGCCGCTACACGAATATCGATAGATGGGTCATCAATCAAGGTGATTAGCCTGGGAATTTCCTCTTCTATATTGAGGTATGCGATCAAACGCGCTCCTAGGTAGCGCAGAGCAGACCGTTGGGACGAAAGTATTGTCTGTAAATGATCTTGCGAAATATCTTCATAAATATGTACGAGTGTTTCTGTAAGGGTTGCGCGCATACGCAGATCGTTTTTTTCTTCATCAAGAAGTTTTTCCAACTTGCCAGTTACTTCATGAATCTTCAATCTTCCTGCCGTTTGTATCAAGGCGTATCGTACATTCTGGTTTCGCTCGGTCTCCATCATCTCTATGATTTCATCGATTAAAATTGGGTCGCGATAATCAGCTGTCATCTGTACGGCTATGGAGCGAAGTTGTGCATTTGATGATCGCAATGCACGTTGCAAGCAAAATGTCGCACGTGAATCTTTTGTAAAAAATGCACCAAGCAGAGAAAAATAGCGCGAAGTAAACTGCTGGGATTCCTCGCCTTTTACTAGAATGCCCCAGGCAAGCTCTTCAAGTAACCGTCGCTTCTCTTTCTCAGGAAGCATCGGCATTCCTTTCCAAATTTTCAACG
>JAJFMI010000076.1 GCA_021772235.1 Chlamydiota bacterium | reverse complement strand
CCCTTCAGTCGCCACCACCACCTCTGGGGTCCTCATCCCAATCTCACTTGACCAGATCTATTTTTAATTTATTTTTGTGTTGTTAAAGACGGAAGAGGAGGGATGGACTCGAGCTTAAGCTCTCGGTCCTTCGGACTCTTTCTTTCTTCGTTCGAAAGCTCCTCCCTTACGAGAAACACAAGTTATTCATGCACCGATATCGCGGCTTACAATTCCACAAAAAACGATTTTTAACCTCCAATAACTGTTCACAGTTATTTACAGTTTCCAAATCGTTTTTTCTGAAATTCTAAGCTCTCGCTATCGGCACAGCAATAACTCTTAGCTTCTCTGGTCGGCGAACCCCCTGGGGTTCTCATCCCAGTCTCTACTAACTCCAGCTACTTTTCTTTTAATTTATTTTGTTAAAGACGGAAGAGGAGGGATTCGAACCCCCGGTACCTTGCGGCACTTCTGTTTTCAAGACAGACGCATTCGGCCACTCTGCCACTCTTCCGTAAGAGGCGGTCAATATAGAATGCAGTATAACTCACCAGTTTTTATTATTGAAGAACTATCTGCCAAAGTATGCTGTCCAATGTTTTTGTACCCAACTTTGAGTTACCTCTTTTAGAGCACTGCCAGATTGCAGAAGTGATCTTCCTGGATTGTGGCAATTTTTTTTTATTTGAGGTAGGTGAAAGTTTTATTGTGATTTTAAATATTTGTAAGAAACGAATGGTAACGCTACTGCTCCTCCAAAAATTACTCCTAAAGCTACTAATTCACTTATTAAAACTGGAAAAGGTGCGATTATTAGCTCTCTCATCAAAAAATTATAACCAACACCCTTTAAATATAGATGATTAATTCCTCTTATAATTTCTACCTGTTTAAAAATTGGGATTTGGCATTCAGGAATACGGCGTACTACAAATATTTCTCTCAGTGAAAAAAATACTTTTGGATCTATAAAAATGCTAGGCAGTTTTCCCTTAAATTCTTGTGCAAATTTGTCTATGTCATTTTGCAATTCTGCTATAACTTGTTCTGTTGAAAGCGGTGCTGTAGGAGGTTGCTCTATCTCAAATTCAGACAACTCCCAATTATTTATCTCTGCTTTTGTACGTTGACACGCCACATTTAACCTCACAAATAAAAATTTATTCAGATAAAGATTTTTTTCACAATATTTATAAATAACATGATTTGATTCTGAGTAAAAAAAATACTATCTAAATGCAAAAATCTAATAAGTATTATTAAGAGTTATTATAACAAAAACAGAACTTTTATGCAAATTGGGAGAGAAAGCGCATGTCATTGTCTGTGAAAAGTCGAATGTCTGTTACGCCATGACGAAGCATGAAAAGACGTTCGACTCCCCCACCCCAGGCAAATCCAGAGTATTCTTCAGGATCTATGCCGCCTTCTTTAAGAACTTCTGGGTGCACCATTCCAGCTCCACAAACTTCTAACCAGCCTGTTTCTTTGCAAAGTCTGCAGCCTTTTCCTTCACAGGATGTGCAGCGAATATCCACTTCCATGCCTGGTTCAACGAAAGGAAAGTAACTTGGACGGACGCGAATTTCTACTTCACGGCCGAGAAGCTTTTCGTAGAAGGTTTTTTTGGTGGCAAGGAGGTCGGCAAAGGTTACGTTCTTGTCGATGTAAAGTACGTCTACTTGGTGGAAAAGTACGTGTGAGCGGGAGGTAATGGTTTCATTGCGGTAGCATTTTCCGTGCGAGCAAATGCGAATGGGCGGTTTGTGATGCTCCATTGCGCGTTGCTGCATATTGGTATTGTGCGATCGGAGAAGTAGATCTGGTGTGAGGTAAAATGTGTCCTGCATATCACGAGCAGGATGATCGGGTGGATAATTGAGTCCACCGTAATTGTAGTATTCAGACTCAATTTCAGGGGTGAGTTGAACGGAAAAGCCCATCTCAGTAAGGACGGTGAGAATTTCATCCATCATTAGAGAGAGGGGGTGGATACGGCCAGGGTTTTGGCGGCGTCCTGGAAGCGAAATATCGATGGTTTCTGAAGAAATTTTTTCGTTACGCTCTTGCGCTATCAGGGCATTAAGGCGCGTCTCTATTTCTTGCGAAATAGTCTGCTTGAGTTCGTTGATGATTTTTCCCATTTCCGGACGCTCATCTGCAGATACGTCGCGCAAGCATTGCATCAGCGCCTGGATCGGGCCTTTGCGTCCGAGATATTTGACTTTAAGGTCTTCATAATCTTGGGCACGCTTAGCCTGATCCAGTTCGCTTTTATAGGATTCTTTTAACTGTTGAATCCTTTCGCGCATACTAACCTGCAAGTGCTTCTTTTGCAGTTGTTGCAATATGGGTAAAACTCGCAGGATCGCGAATTGCCATATCAGCTAGCATTTTGCGGTTGATTTCGCATTTAGCTTTCGTTAGTCCGTCAATTAGACGACTATATGAAATGCCGTTAGTGCGCGAAGCAACGTTTATGCGAATCTGCCACAAGCGGCGGAAGTTGCGTTTGTTATTTTTGCGATCGCGATAGTTGAACGCAAGCGCTTTCATTACTGCGTCTTTTGAAAGACGGAGGTGGTTTTTGCGGTCGCCCACAAATCCCTTTGCTCTTTTTAAAATGCGTTTGCGACGACGACGCGACGAAACGGCACATGTTACTCTAGCCATTTTGGACTATACTCCTTTAATCAATCGTTTGTAGAGGTTCAAGTGGGTTGTTGCAACAAGTGCTGCATTTCCCAAATGACGTTTCCTCTTGGCGCTCTTTTTGGATAGGATGTGGCGCTTGCCTTGGCGACTGCGCAACAACTTTCCTGTTCCTGTGAGCTTAAATCTTGCTTTTACTGCTTTTTTTGTTTTTGCTTTAACTTTCTTTGCCATATCTATTTTCGCTTTGGTGCTAGGGTTAAGGAGAGGTTTCGGCCCATCTGCTTCGCATGCGCTT
>JAJFMI010000075.1 GCA_021772235.1 Chlamydiota bacterium | reverse complement strand
CAGGAATTTGCCGCAGAAAACATCAAAATCACACGATTGGCACTTGGCCTTCCGATGGGATCGTCGCTTGACTGGATTGACGAGGGAACATTAGGACAGTCAATATTACGCCGCCAAGAATTCACATAATTGAGTATTTTTCATAAAGATGTTATTCTAATTTTGTTCAAAATACACAAAGAGAGAAAAATGCCTTCAACACAAGCAATCATTTACGATGGCAGAGGAACCGACGCAACTTGCCTAACAGCAACTGAAAAATCAATAAAAGAATCAGTTGATGAGCGCAATATTAAGATTCAACGTTTCTCGATGATTTCTGATAATTTTGGCACACATGAGTCTCCCGTATCTCTTTTTGTTGTACCAGGAGGGAATTATCGTGATATGTCCACTGATCTTTGCCTGTCCAAAGCTAAAATCCACCAGCTTGTCAAGGAACATGGCGCTAGTTATTTAGGAATCTGTGCAGGCGCAATAGCTGCATCAGAAAAACCTTTTTTTTCTACATCCCAAATCAAAATTGGTGAGGTTACTAACGTTGAAATTACACCCTACAGAGGCCTCCTGAACACTCCATTTTTAGAGCTGTACTCCGGGAAAACTTGTTATTTTGACGCTACAGAAACTTTTCGATTTGGTACATGTAAAGTTCGTAAAGAAGGTGCAGATACAGGTTACCATCACTTTTTTCAACAAGGAGTGTGTTTTAATGTGGGGCGCAGCCGTAAAGTTGAAATTTTATCAAGATATGAGGAGTACTCTTTTTCCGGAAAAATATTTGATATTACGAGAAAAAAATCCAAAAAATTTAGTACTATAGTTCCTGTTTCTTCCGTAACAGAAAAAGTTGAAAAAGGCCGCGTTCTTCTTACGGGGTTTCACCCGGAAATGGACCCAGAAACACTAAGTCAACGGCCTATTTCAGCTGACTACATACCTTTTGTTCAAAGAGATATTAGTGAAAGGTTAAATCGTTCAGTAGAAACCCTTCGAGAGAGTAGAACTGATCAACAGAAAACAATGTTAGACTATCTAACGCGACTTGAAATTCCTGTAAAAAAAGCGTAACTCAAGACAAAACATCTCGAAAACTTAGTGGAAAAATAGATGCTCTAACAAGCAGGAGCTTCGCTTAGCACGGCATTACAAAAGATTTTCAATCTTTAAACGGCGCCAAATCCACGCAATTGAGAGAGGTTTCGCGTTGTTTAAAGTCAAAATGTTTTTGTGATGCTGTGCTTAATTTTCCACAGAAAATTGAGGTTCGTCGCAAAGCAAAATCGAATAACTGCCGCCATGACAGTGTATATGATACGGCTTGGCGGCAGTTATTGGATTTTGCAAAGCGAGGTGGAGCTCCACACGCAAAAACTTGCTCTAAAACTCCTTCGCATCCTATACTTAGGAACTTAATACATTTGGCCAGACCATGAAAAAAGCTTTACCCTTATTTGTATCCTCTATTTTACTCGCAGCAGCTCCTGCGTTTGCCGACTACGGCGGCTACCCTTCAGTCGAATCTTATGAGCAAAAGAAAGTAGCAAAAATCCATATTCAGATGGAGACCTTGTGTCCCGGGCAATTCTACGATCCCACACCGCTAATTTCAGGGATGCGCACCAAGGTTGGCGACCCCTTCTCACAACTAGCTTTCGACCAAGATTTGAAAAATTTGAGTAATGACTTCGATCGCATTGATCCGCAAATCCAAGTATGCGGAGGCGAACTTGTTATCAATGTACGCATCTGGCAAAAACCTGTGATTAGCACAATTAAATGGTATGGCAATGAGTGCTTTACAACGCAAAAATTGCAGCGCAAATTGGGTGTGAAACCAGGAGAGGTTTTCAATCGAGCCAAGTTCAACGAAGGCTTTAATAAGATTAAGGAATTCTACATTAAGAAGGGATATTTTGAAGCTGAACTGCAGTATACGATTTTGCCCAAAGCGGAAAATAATGAAGTACAGATCAATGTGGTTGTCTGTGAAGGGCGTTCTGGACGCATTGGTGCAGTAGAATTCGAAGGCTTAAGCGATAAAGAAGAGAGCGATATTTTAAGAATGATCGCTACTAAAAAATACAATCTCTTCACCAGCTTTATCACGCAACGCGGCACTTATAACCAAGACCACCTCGATCATGACCGGTTAATGATCATCGATTACTTGCAAAATCAAGGGTATGCCGACGCCAATATCTCTATCCGCCATGAAGAGAATCCAAAAACAGGCCGTTTGACCATTACAGTTATTGCCGATAAAGGTGAACTCTACCATTTTGGTGATATCTCATTTAAAGGAAATGACCTCTTCACCGATGAGGAAGTAGAAAAGGCATTATATATCAAAACGGGTGATGACTACTCCCCAAATAATGTGCGCGATAGCGTGCAATCTTTGAAGGACCTTTACGGCTCAAAAGGGTATATCGAGGCGAATGTCCAATATATCATGCAGCTAGATGCCTTTTCACCTAAATACAATGTGCACTTCAGCATAGAAGAGGGTGATCAGTATCACGTTGGCCTCGTCCGCGTTTTAGGAAATACATCAACAAATACAAATGTGATTTTGCGTGAATCACTTCTTGATCCGGGTGCTATTTTTGATAGTCGTAAATTGGAAGCTACAAAAAGACGCTTAGAAGCTGTCGGCTTCTTTAAGTGCGTAAATGTTTATGCTGTTCGTTCCCCTGAAGATCAATCTCTTGGGCCAAATTATCGCGACGTAAACATTGAAGTAGAAGAAACAACGACTGGAAGCGCTAGTCTTTTTGCCGGTTTTAGTAGTACTGATAGTATCTTTGGTGGACTTGACCTTACTGAAAACAATTTCAATATTGCAGGTCTTGGCCGCATTCACAAAGAGGGCATCAAAGCCGTTCGAGGGAACGGGGAATTCGCCCATGCACGCGTTAGCTTTGGTTCAAGACAGAGCAATTACGTTATTTCCTGGTTAGATCCTTATTTTAACGATACACCTTGGCGTGTCGGTTTCGACCTCAACTACTCTCACTCAGAATTGACTTCAAAAGATTATCACATTGATACTTTCGGAACTGATCTATACGCAAGTTATCCCATCACAAATTTCTGGACCTTTGGTTCGAAATACCGCCTCCGTTGGAGCAATATCAATGTCGATTCGAGCGCCGGCCCAAAAGCGCAAAACCAAGAACAAAATAGCGGTATCATTACTGGATTTGGTCTCTCTTTAAACTTTAACTCTATCGATAATCCGTTTAAACCCCATCGTGGATTGCGTGCGGGTGGTGAAGCAGAAATCCTTTGGGAACACAGACGTTCAAACAGAGATTCTGGCCCACAAGATTTCCCCATCGCCAAATTCGCCTATCTCAACAGTTACTACTATCCCGTGTGGCGCCTAGGAACATTTAAATTTCGCTGTGATGCTACCTTCCTATATCCATTTGGAGGCGGTGGACCTGAAGATATTCCATTAAGCGAACTCTTCTTTCTCGGTGGTGAAAATTCCGTTCGTGGTTACAAACCTTTCATCTTAGGACCACACTTTAGAAAACCGAAAACCGGAAAAGGTATTACGAAAAACGTGGATACAGACGATCCGACAGGTGGTGTGAGCTCATTCCTCACTTCCGTGGAATACAATCAGCAAATCTTGCCAATGGCAGACGTTTTCGTGTTTTTCGATGCGGGATCCATATCACAAAAAACTTTTAATATAAATCATGTCAATATGGCTTATGGATTTGGCCTACGTCTCAACGTAGGACAAAGATTACCCTTGACACTTGGTATGGGATTCCCCATAAATCCAACTGGAAGGAGAGTATTAACTAGCAAAGATAAATTCAAAACCAAGTCTGACGAAGATGTAAGACGCTTCTTCTTTGCCATGGGAGGACAATTCTAAAATAGGAGTTATTATTTATGAAAAAAACAATTGCAACACTTATCGCAAGCTCGGCACTACTTGCCAGCCTACCAGCTGCAGAGCAAAAAGCCCATGAAGCTGGCTTTGTAAACTTTAGCTCTTGCAGGACCGATTCAAAAATCGGCAAGCACGAACAAGAGTCAATGGAAAAAGCTCTCACAAGCATGCGTGAGCTCATTCAAGACCGTGAAAACGCATTAAAAGGATTACAAGAAAAATTCCAAGATGCTGACTACATGGACGGCCTCAATCCCGCTGCAGCTGAAGAGATGAAAGGACAATTTCAAGCGCTGCAAGAAGAGTACAGCCGCTATCAGCAACAATACATGCAAGTTGGGCAACAAGCACAAATGCGCATGATGCAAACAATCCACGATCATTCAAAAACTGCTGCAGAAAAAATCGCCCGCGTAAAAGGACTTGATTACATCATTCCAATGGAAAGCGTTCTTTACTGCTCCAGCAACCTCGATTTGACAAACGAAGTGATTTTAGAAATGGACAAAGAGTTTGATGCTCTCAATCTCAAGGCCGCTGCAAAGTGAGTAAAAAAGGGTACACCTTAGAAGAGCTTGCAAAGCTTACTGGCACCCTTCTTGTCGGCAATCCCGAGCATGAAGTAACAAACGTCGACGGCCTAGAATCTGCTGGGCCGCACGACGTCTCCTTCCTCTCGAACAGCCGCTACCAGGAGCTTCTTCCTAAAACTACCGCTGGTATCATCTGTATTGACCGCAATACTAAACTCTCAGAAAATCGCAATTTCCTCATTTCTGACGACCCCTCGCACACCTTTCAAACGATTGCGGAACTTCTCCTGCGTGAGCACCAAGAGAAAACCGGATTCACAGGAATCCATCCTACAGCCGTTGTTCATAATAGCGCTCAAATCGGTAAAGATGTCACTCTTGGCCCTCACGTCGTAGTTGACCATAATGCAAAAATTGGCAATCACACAACCATTTCCGCTGGCACCTACATAGGCCCAGGCGTTACTCTCGGCAAACACTGCCACTTTTATGCAAACGTAACTGTTCGTGAAGGCTCCCTAATTGGCAATCGCGTCATTCTACAACCAGGGTGCGTAATCGGATCTTGCGGTTACGGCTATCTGCCCAATGAAAAAGGCCACCACCAAAAACTCGATCAACTCGGCATTGTCATACTTGAAGATGATGTAGAAATCGGCGCTAACACCGCTATCGATCGCGCGCGTTTCAAAGCTACAATTATAAAACGCGGAAGTAAAATTGATAATCTTGTGCAAATTGGACACAACGTTGAAATTGGTGAAGACAATCTGATTGTTGCACAAACCGGGATAGCAGGCTCTTCGAAAACGGGTCGACATGTCATTATCGGTGGACAATGTGGAATAACTGGACATGTAGAAATCACATCAGGAACTCAAATTGCCACACGCTCCGGCGTTAGCAAAACACTCACAAAAGCTGGGCCCTATCGCGGCTCCCCTGCTACCGACTTACATAAATACAACAAACAGAAAGTCCTCTTGCGCAATATCGAGAAACATGTGAAAAAGATGAAAGAGTTAGAATTACGTTTAGAGAAGCTTGAAGAGTAGAAACTACCATGCACATCTACATTAAAAATGAAGGCGATGACAATTTTCAGGAAATCGACGAGATTCAGGATGGATGCTGGATTCACATCGATGAAGCAACACCTAGCGATCTAAATGAAGTTGCTAAACTTACGGAAAACGAATACACCGACCTTCACGATTGTCTCGATAAACACGAACTACCCCGTGTAGAGCGCCTTAATGAAAAAAACGTCCTCATCTTTACCCGCCACCCTACAAATCAAGAAGCGGGACTTTACACAACTACACTAGGCATTCTTCTCACGCCAAAATACTTCATCACTATCTGTCCACAAAAAAGTCACCTCGTTAAAAACCTCCTCTCGCAAAAAACGCGCTTTATTTCTACCCAGAAGTCTAAATTCCTCCTCTTTATCCTCCTAAAAATCACCCAAGAATTCACTCTCCAAATTAAAAAAATCCGCGCAAACGTTCTAAAAAAAGAAAAAGAGATGAGTAGTGTAGAAAGTGAAGACATTACGGCACTCACAATTAACGAGGAAAATCTCAGCCAGTATCTCTCCTCCCTTGTTCCCCTTCGCAATGTGCTTGAAGCGATTACTTCTGGCCGCTACACGCTCCTTTATGAAAAAGATCAAGACCTTCTAGAAGATTTACTCAACGCCAGTATTCAATCTGAAGATCTCTGCACAATCAACTTGCGCTCTATCCGTGGTCTCCGCGACTCTTTCCAAATTATCTTCACAAACCAGCTAAACAAAACAATCAAACTTCTCACATCTCTTACAATCATCCTTTCCATACCGACAATGGTTGCCTCACTTTACGGAATGAACGTCGCCCTCCCTTTTGAAAAAAGCGCTTTTGCCTTTGCGGGCATTATGATATTTACCGTCTTCTGCTCGTTTATCGCTTTGATACTTTTTCAACGAAAAAAATGGCTATGAAAGTCCGTTTTTTGTGCAGAGAATATTGGCGTGAACCCAGTTACGAATTCCTAACGGAGAGGTAAGAATTGTGAAGCTGTAAGCTGTGGCTGTAATTGCACAAAGAGCTGCGTCACGCAATCTATCTGTAACACCATCTACTGCGCGATACCCAACTTGTAATGGATGCACGACAATGGAGCAATAGAAATGATCTTTGAAAAAAGCATCATATGGAGAAAAAAGCGCATATACAACTGATTTTCCAGTCCCAATTACATTCTCAAATACTCCCATTGTTGCAAATACTGTTGCTCCTAACAGATTGAGATTTGAACAAAGAAAACTTTCATTGTCAGCTGCTCGTTTTGCTAACCCTCTAGTTTGCTCCGGTAAGTGTCCTTTAAAAATTGCAACTTGGTCTAATGCCATTTATTTCGCCTCCAACTTAAGAAGCTAAGTTTATCTACTATTGAAATATTAAGGCAGGATTAATTTTTAAGGCTAGTGGACCATTTTTTACGAAGCTCATTGAGAAAAGTAGAATATTTATCCCTTTCTTCAGATACTGGAATTTGACAAAATGCTGCAGCCAGTACTATTACAGCGTTGTTTGTGAATGGAGATATGGATTGATTTTCCTCAACAGCCTTAAATATTTTATTCATAAGATTCGTGATTCCTTCAATCAATTTTGGAGGACGACCTTGCAGGTTTTTAGAAAAATACATTTTTAAATCTAAAAGCATTCTAAGTTCAGGATTAGATAATAATTTTCTTAAGAAAGCATTCTCTGTGAAAGAATTTTTTAGTTTAATTTGACTCTCTATAAGTTGCATTTGCAAAAATTCAATACTTAAAGGAATAGAGATATCGAGTTTTTCAGTTTCGAGATAGTTATGCATGCGATGCGCTTGCCAAAATAGTGCTGTAACACATGTAACTAAGTGAGCAAGTAAATAAGTACCATGGCTATAAACATGGAATAGAAAATCTGCTGAAGTTAAAATAACATGTTGCTTTTGAAAATCAATAAATGCACAGATGACATCTTCACTCTTATTTAATAACTGCGAGAAAAAAGAGAGTCCTAGTAGCGCTGTGCCTGCAGTTTGTTTACCTAGAGTAGCAAAGTATTTTGTTTCAGTTGCCGCTTCTTTTAATAAGAATGCAGCTCTGTAATCAATGTCCAATTTCATGGGCTAGATAATAACAAAAAGCAAATTTCATATCAATAGCAAGGAGGGGTTCTCAAGAATTTCTTTTACCCGCTTCATAAATTGCGCGCTATCAGAGCCATCAATTACGCGATGATCTGCTGAAAGAGAAAGTGGCAGAACTTTTCCTGGTACGACTGAGCCGTTTTTTACGACGGGTTTATCGAGGATGCCGCCAACTGCCAGTATGGCTGCTTGGGGCGGGTTAATCACGGCTTGAAAGTCGTGAATCCCAAACATGCCAAGGTTGGATATTGTGAACGAGCCGCCACGGTATTCTTCAGGCTCAAGTTTCCCCGCTTTTGCGCGGGTGGCTAGTTCACGCACTTCTTGCGAGAGTTGCGAAATATTTTTATGATCGGCGTGACGCACAATAGGTGTGATCAGTCCAGCATCAATTGTAACGGCGATGGCGATATCTACTGTTTGGAATCGGATAATCGTTTGGTTTTCCGAGTTGAAGCCAGAATTGATTACGGGAAATTCTTTTAAAGCGATGGCACAAGCGCGTACGATAAAATCGTTAAAAGTGACTTTTATGCCGCCCGATTTCAGTTGTGTGCGCGTTTCCATCATGGCCGTCGCATCAACTTCTACTTGCAGGTAAAAGTGAGGGATAAAAGTTTTAGAGGCTTGTAGACGAGATCCGATAGCTTTACGCATAGGTGAAAGCGCTTCTTCAACGTAGCTGCCGGCAGGCTTTGTTGGCATTGCTGTAGTGCCAAATTGTGCTGTGCCTTTTGGTGCATTTTTTAAATCGCGGCTCATAATGCGCCCGTTTGGTCCACTTCCTTTTATTGCAGAGAGATCAATGCCACTTTCTTGCGCCAGTTTTCGGGCGAGTGGAGATGCGAGAATGCGTTCGCCAGGACGTCCTGTTGGAAAGGCAAAACGGTAGTTTTCTGGAGGGGCTTCAGGAACAAATGCGGGCTGTGCTAGACCAGCTGTGGAGGTAGGTTTTGCTGTTTGAGTTGTCGCCTCAACAGTTTTTTCTTCTTTTTCTTCCGGAGCAGCAGCGATGCCTTCAGGCTGATAGCCTTCAATAGATTCATCAACGGTTTCGGTAAAAATAGCAACGGGTTGATTTACGGTCGCTTCGTTTCCTTCGGGAACAAGTATTTTTCGCAAGAACCCTTCATCTAAGGCGTTGTGTTCAACGGTCGCTTTATCGGTTGCCACTTCAAAAAGCAGGTCGCCTTCTTTTACGGCGTCGCCCTCTTTTTTGTGCCATTTGACGATGTTACCCGCTTCCATTGTCGGGCTAAGTTTTGGCATGGTGAGCGTAAAAGGCATTAGCTTAGTGTCTCCTCTATTGCTTGCACGATGCGTTCTTTATTTGGAATCGTTGCTGCTTCTAATCCTTTTGCGTAAGGCAAAGGCGTTTCGCGCTGGCAGACGCGTTTTAGCGGTGCATCGAGATGATCAAAGCAGTGTTCCTGAATTTGAAAGCCGAGCTCAGCGGCAACGCCGGCAAAAAGATGCCCCTCTTCAACGAGAACGCAATGGTTGGTTTTTTTCACAGAGCCTAAGATCGTTGGAATATCGGGTGGTTTTACAGTGCGTAGATCAATCACTTCCACACTCACACCGCGTTTTTCCATTTCCTCTGCCGCACCTAAACAAGCCACCATCATTCGTGAGTAAGATACGAGAGTGATATCTGCACCCTCTTTTACGATTTTAGCTTTTCCAATTGGGACAAGATACTCCTCTTCAGGGATGTCCATTTTCATGCCGTAATCGAGTTCATTTTCTAAAAATAGGACGGGATTGTTGCTTCGAATTGCGGATTTAAGAAGGCCTTTTGCATCGTAAGGATTGCTCGGTGCGACAATCATAAGGCCGGGTAAATTGCCATAGAGCGCTTCCACGCAATGGGAATGTTGGCAGGAGACTTGCGCGGCAGCACCATTTGGTCCACGAAAAACTATCGGTACAGAAAAGCGTCCGCCCGACATGTAGTACATTTTAATGGCGTTCGAAATGATTTGATCGGCGGCAACAAAAGAAAAATTAAAGCTCATGAATTCAACAACAGGTCTGAGACCCGTCATAGCTGCACCGATCGCTAAACCGGTAAAGCCATTTTCAGAAATGGGCGTGTCAATTACGCGCTTATCGCCCCACTTATCGAGCATACCCTTGGTAATTTTATAGGCGCCATTGTATTCAGCAACCTCTTCGCCCATGATAAATACCTTATCATCGCGGGTCATTTCTTCATCTAGAGCTTGGCGTAGCGCTTCGCGCAGTTCAACATTCTGCTTACCCATCGCTATCCTCCGGAGCAAAAACGCCCTCTTCAAGTGTTGCCACATCGGGATCGGGGCTCTCGTCAGCAAATTTCATAGCCGCTTTCACTTTTTCTGTTGCCGCTTTTTTCATCTGCTCAAATTCTTCGTCTGTGATCATCTTAGCGCCTTTCATGTCTTCGACAAGCAGTGTGATCGGATCGCGCAGTTTTGCCGCTTCTAGCTCCTCTTTGGAGCGATAGAGGCCGGGATCAGAAATCGAATGCCCACGAAAACGCTCGGTCACCGCTTCAATAATAATCGGACGGCTAGTTTTTTTCACTTTTTCAAACGCTTGAGAAAACCCCTCATGGCAATTGAAAAAGTCCATGCCATCGAGTGTCATGCTCTCTAAACCGTAAGCCTTAGCGAGATGCTCCGCAATTGGCTGCGCTGCTAAAGCGCGATTGACCGCTGTTCCCATTCCCCATTGATTATTTTCAACGACATAGATGCAAGGCAGATCCCAAAGTGCGGCTAAATTGAGTGATTCGTGGACCGCTCCTTGCGCAACAGCCCCATCACCTAAAAAACAAACGGCGACTTTATCTTTCTGATTCTGGTACTTAATCGAAAAAGCAGCTCCAGTAGCGATGGGCAGATGTCCCCCCACAATACCAAATCCGCCAAGAAGTGTATCTGTATAGAGGTGCATCGAACCACCTCGACCTTTAGCATTTCCCGTCACTTTGCCATAGAATTCGGCCATAATTTCATCAGGAGTAGCACCGGTTAAAAGTGCTAAAGCGTGACAGCGATATGTTGTAATCCACCATTGATGCATACCCATCACTTCGACAGCAGCAGTTTGAATTGCCTCTTGTCCCATGTAAGCATGAAAGAATCCACCAATTTTTCCTTGCTGATATCCCGCTTCAGATCGGGTTTCCAGTTGACGAATCAAAACCATTTGCTCTAAAACAGCACGTAATTTCTCTTTACCCAAACTCTTGAGTAGCGATGCTTTATCTACAGATAGGAAGTTATGTTGTATCTCTTTTGCCATAGGTACCTATAAATACAATAGGCCCTTCATATTTAAAAATCAACAATTACATTCTTGATGAATTCATGGGAACGCCAGGAAATCCAGAGCCCTGCGGCACAATGTGCGGGTTATTTGTGACAGGAACAGTGCGCAATTCTGTATCTTCAGGTTGGATTTGGGCGCAGCCAGCAAAGGCTAATAGAATTAGAGCGATAAAACGTTTCATGGCTCTCATTCTACAGGAGTTTGCGTTTTTCCTTCAGGATAAAATATATTTTCTTTGGAAGGCCGGTCGGAAAAAAATCCCCAGAGCTGGCACATGGCTTTAGGAAAGAGCATTGATGTGGGAATAGTAAAGAGGAATACAACGGGAAATGTAATAGCGCGAGTGAATTTTTTGGCATCTTCAACGCTAAATAAAAATATAGCATTGTAGAGATGCGCAATGGAAGAGAGACTCAAACGAACATTCGCAGGGAGCATCCAGGCAGGGGCGATGAGATGCCGCTCATGCCATTTTTCCGATTTGTAGTAACGGATTGGCCTTTGAAAATCGAGAAAATTGGGTGGAATTCCAAACGAGTTAATCATTTTACAGCAGTGCAATAATGGGTTTTTATTTCTTGATACTCTTTTTGGAAGAGCTCGATCGTTGCTAGATCATCTATTACAAGAGCGTTTTCTTTATTACGCACTGTCGCCTGGTAAGAAAAGTTAAATGAGCCAGTCCATAGAAGCGGCTTGCCATTTTGGTTTTTGGCAAAAAGGGCAAATTTGTTGTGCATAATTGGTTTGTGCTTTTTATATGTGGGGCCCTTCTCAGGGTCAAAAAGAAAGACTTTCACCCCTTTTTCCTTTAGATCTTTTACTGCCGATTTTTCTTTGTACGTGCCAGGGTCACAGATAAGCTCAACGCGCACGCCACGATTATTTGCAGCCAGTAGTTCTTTTGCGATTTTACGGTTACTCAAGATGAAAATCGCAACATGAATCGATTTTTCCTCTTTTTGGATGAGCTCAATTAATCGATCTGCTAAATTGTCTTGAGGAGAGAAGTAGGCTTGCGGCGCGGCAAAAAGGGCGCAGGCAGTAACAAGAAACAGAATAAACTTTTTCATATGGTTAGTCTGACATGACACAAAAAAAATTGCGACCCATTTTTTACGATACAGAAACCACAGGTATACGCACCGATCGCGATCGCATTGTCGAAATAGCCGCCTTTGACCCAGAGGAAAATCGCACCTTTGTCTCTTTCGTAAATCCCCAAATGCCCATCCCCCCGGAATCAACCGCGATTACAAATATTACTGACAGCATGGTTGCAGACGCTCCCCTCTTTTCTCAAGTCGCGCAGGAATTTGTGGAATTTTGCGGCGAAGATATTGTACTCATTGCGCACAATAATGACTCCTTTGATAAGCCGCTGATGGAAAATGAGTTTGTGCGCCATAATGTCGAAATCCCCAAATGGCGCTACTTTGATTCCCTCAAATGGGCGCGCCGCTACCGCCCCGATCTTCCCCGCCACACTTTGCAACACCTGCGAGAAGTCTATGGCTTTGCCGAAAACAACGCCCACAGAGCTCTAGATGATGTGATTATTTTGCATAAAGTCTTTATGCAAATGGTCGACGACTTAAATATCGAAACTGTGCTACACTTGATGTCGCAAAAGGGTCCTAAAGTGCGCGTCATGCCTTTTGGGAAACATGCAGGCAAACCTCTTAAAACTGTCCCAGCCAACTACGTGCAGTGGTTAAACAAGAGCGGTGCCTTTGATAAACCAGGTAGTGAGGAATTAAAACATGCTTTTGGCGAACTCGGTATGTTATGAAATTGTAGAGCAAATTCCAGAAGAACACTTCTTCCCGAGGGAAGCCATTTGTTCATTTCTTGACGGCTATAGCAAAGAAGATTTAGAAAAAATCTCTTCGGACTTCTACTTACTAAAAGATGAGACATTTGCCCACGCAGAGAAAAAACATCTCTACCTTTTCACCGCAGGCGGACCAGGAGCTGGAAAATCAACGATTTTAGAAAATGAAATCGCAAATTCTAAGATCCAGTTTGCCTATATCGATCCCGATCGCAGAGGCCTCCAGAGAATGCAATCAACCTATTTAGCGGATATAGAAGAGGGCATCTTTTCTGAAGACGCGTATACAAAATGGCGCGGTGCCTCGAATTTCATCGCCAATACGCTAATGGCCATCGCTCTTGATCAAGGTTATGCTATTGCACATGGCACAACAATGACTTCTCCGCATGCCGCAAAAGCACTTCAAGCGATAAAGGATTATGGTTATGAAAGACATCTTCTTCACATCAGCAGTCCTGATGTCATTAGAATAGCCTCAGATCGCGCCAGAAAAAAAGTTCTCTTCCAGTGCACGGAAGAAGATCTCAATGAAAAGGGAAAAGCCTTCTTTGAACGCTATGACGACTATTTAGAGAATACAGACCAGATATCATTTTTCTACCGCCCCGCGGTAGAGAAAACAATTTTATCTGCTATTCAGGTTGGAGAGGAACTGACCGTTCTTGACGAGGAGAGCTGGGCAGCGATTTGCGAACTGCATCAAAATAAGGGAGCTCTAGCGCCTGCTCAAGAGTGATTCGTTCATCTTCATAATACTTTCCAAGCAAACAAATAAGAGTCGCCAGGTTTTGATCATCTAACTTTTTTAATACTCGGTGGTCTCCAATTCCATTTTTTCCTCGTTCTAAGGCTACTACTGTTTGTTTTTCGCGTCCTTCTTTCCAAGGAAATTTTCCAAAAGCCAATATAAATAGAATCTTCGCAATTGCGTAATGATCTCTTTTTTTTGTGTACTCCACTTTCTTTCTACCATTGTAAAATGCTGCCGCAATTCTTGGAGTAAAGTAATCAAGGGTACCAACGATAGAGTCTCTTTTTCCACTTTCAGGGATAGAAATTGCAAACCCAAAATCTACAATAATGGGCTCTCCCTCTTCGGTAAGAAGAACATTTTCTGGCTTAAGATCTCGGTGCATAATTCCTTGATCATGCATTTTTTTGATTCCATTAATGATCCCATAAGCAACTTTGCACACATCGGGAACTTTAAATAACAGATCGCAGATATCTGGTGCGTTGGGATAATAATCCATAAGCACTCCGAGCAGCACATACTGTTTTCGGCCTAATGTCGACAAATCTGCACAATAATTTTGAACCGTCTGCGCATCAATCACTTCTACTTCCCGAGGCTTGTTTCGTAGAGCAATTGCGTAGCGCGATCTACAAATATTTTTATGATCAAGCAGAAACCCAAGCCACTCTCCTTTCAAATTCTTTGTACTTAATGTAAGGACTTTTTGAGAGGCAAGTAACTCATTACCTTTAAAAATTTTGTAAGCAAACTCCTCAACTCGCGTTGTAATGTGGAATACTTTAGCAAACGTCCCATCCCCCAACACCTCATTAATTGAGAAATCATGAAATTTTGAAACGAAACATTCTGCTATTTGACCACATATTGGTCCTTTAGCTCCCATTACAGATTTTATTGAAGTAGTTAATTCAGAAACATTCATATTATGTTATTTTATTGATATGAACAGAGTATACAAAAACAGAACATAAAGATCTATTACAATAAAATCTACAATTTATTTGTTACAGTTTCTTTTAGAAAATGAGTTTCCCACATAAGACGAAAGGGCGGACAAGTAGCGAGAAGTTCATCTTTACTACCTTCTGCGATTTTCGTGCCATCTTCTAGAAAGATGATCCGATCTGCATGTTCAATTGTGGTTAGACGGTGGGCAATGAGAATTTGGGTCAGCTTCCCATGGAGATTTGCAATCGCTTGCTGAATGCGTTGTTCAGAAAGACTATCTAAGGCACTTGTTGCCTCGTCAAGGATGAGAATAGGCGCTTGTTTTGCAAGGGCCCGAGCAATTGCTAACCGCTGCTGCTGACCGCCTGAAAAGTTTTTTCCCGTCTCCGCGAGCTGTGTAAGATAACCGAGAGGGAGTTTGTCGATGAATTCATCGGCATAGGCTTGCTTTGCTGCCGTTTTTACCCGCTTTTCAGGGAGGGTTTTTCCGTAAGAAATATTGGAAAGGATGGAGTCATAGAAGAGGAAAGGTTTTTGCGAGACAAAGGCAATCTGTTTGCGCAGGGATTTTTGCGAATAGGCTTTAAGGGGTTTGCCATCAATGCGAATTTCGCCTTTTTGTATGTCGTAGAGGCGTGGAATGAGTTCAACAATGGTCGATTTCCCTGCACCAGTTGCTCCGATAATTGCTACGGTCTCCCCTTTTTTTATTGTGAAGGAGAGGTCT